>NZ_JAKMAY010000462.1:0-3096 GCF_022015835.1 Streptomyces sp. ICN903
GGCGTGGAGCGGGGGGTGTGGCGGGGGTAGTCCAGGCGTTCGGCGAGCGCGCGCCGCTCGGTCTCGGGCAGGTCGGCGAGGATGACCTTGGCGACCGCGGCGACGGTGACCGCCACCGGCCTGCCGATGCGCGAGTACATCCGCACCGGGTAGCGGCTCTCGACCTTGTCGATGTAGAGGACCTCGTCCTCCTGCCGCACCGCCAGGTGGACGGTGTGCCCGCACGCCTCGTTCAGCTCGGTCAGGTACGGGTGGGCGACGGCGCGCACGTCGATGTTCTCCACGGCCTCCTGGGCCAGCGCGATCAGCCGCGCCCCCAGGCGGTAGCGCTGGTCGGCCTGGCGGTGGACCATGCCGTGCTCGTGCAGGGTGCGCAGCAGCCGCAGGGCGGTGGACTTGTGGACGTCCAGGTGCCGGGCGACCTGTTCGAGGCCTGCGGGACCGCGCGCGAGCAGGGGGAGGATGCTCAGCGCCCGGTCGACGGTCTGGCTCATCTGTCTCGCGCCTTCCGTGTGGTCCAGCCGGGGGTGAGCCGCAGTCTGCCCCAGGCGTCGTCGTCGAGCGCGGCCAGCCGGTCGGCCAGGGCCCGGCCGGGCGGCTCGGCGAGGTCGCCCGGGCAGGTGAGCGCGGCGGCGGCGGCCAGATGGCCGTGCCGCAGCCGCGCCCGCGGGGGCAGCCCGCGCAGGGTGGCTGAGAGGAACCCGGCGGCGAAGGCGTCCCCGGCGCCGACGGGGTCGGCCGTCTCCACGGACAGGGCGGGCACGTGACAGGTGCCCGTCGCGGTGTGGGCCGTCGCGCCCCGCCCGCCGTCCTTGACCACGAGTACGGACGGCTCCGGCAGCAGTTCGCGCAGGGCGGCCGGGTCCGCCGCGCCCCAGGCGGCCCGTGCCTCGTCCGCACCGGTGAAGACCAGGTCGCAGCGGCGGGCGAGGTCGAGCAGGACGGCCGGATCCCGCCTCTTCCACAGCCCCACCCGGTAGTTGACGTCGAAGGACAGCAGCGGCCGCCCGGGCCGGGGCTCGGTCAGCTCGTACAGCAGCGCCCGGCAGCCGTCGGAGAGGGCCGCCGTGATGCCGCTGAGGTGGAGGATCCGGCCGGATTCGGCGGCGGCGCGGTCGACGGTGTCCGGGGACATCGCGGAGGCGGCCGATCCGGCGCGGTGGTAGAGCACCTCGGCCAGGGCCGGGTCGGCGGGCCGCTCGCCGGTGGTGGAGCGCTCGCCGCCGGTGCGGAAGTAGACGCCGGTGGGGCGGTCGGGGTCACGGCGCGCGGCGGAGACGTCCACTCCGTGGGCGGCGATCTCGGCCAGTACGTGGTCGCCGAAGCCGTCCGTGCCCACGTGCCCGATCCAGCGGACCCGGTGCCCGGCGCCGGCGAGCAGGCAGGCGGTGTTGGACTCGGCGCCGCCGACACCTCGGACGAAGACCGGGGAGTCGGCGAGCCGGCCGGGGCCGGCGGGCCGGAAGGCCGCCATGGTCTCCCCCAGGCAGACCACGTCGAAGGCGGCCCCGGCGGGTGGGGAGGTCACGGGAGGCACTGTCACGGTCGCCCTCCCCTCCCCCGCTTCCGTCCCGGCCGTCCGTTGACCGGGCGTTCGCGGGGATGCTAGACAGCAACGAGCACTATGCGCAATAAGTGTTGCACATATCGCAATCACCCTCCCGGGGTCCGCCCCGGAGTCCGGAGTCCACCATGGCCGACGAGCACCCCGAGCACGCCGAGCACGCCGAGCATCCCGAGCGCCCCCGGCGGCCCGGAAACCCCCGGCACACCGGCGGGCCCGGGCCCGCGGACCCCGTCGCCCGTCTCGCCGATGAGGTCGTCGACCACCGCTTCAAGGGGCTGCCCCCGGACGCGGCGGGACTGACCGTGGGCGAACTGGCGGCCGAGCGCCGCCCGCTGTTCACCGGCGGCTTCACCACCCCGGTGCTGACGCTGGCCGCCGGGGCGCTGGAGCACAACCTGCGGCAGCTGGGCGCCTTCGCCGCCCGGCACGGCCTCGCCTTCGCCCCGCACGGCAAGACCTCGATGTCCCCGCGGCTGTTCCGGCGCCAGCTCGACCACGGCGCTTGGGGCATCACGGTCGCGGTGCCCTCCCAGGCGCGCGTCTGCCGAGCCTTCGGGGTGCGCCGGATCTTCCTGGCCAACGAGGTGGTGGACGCCGCCGCGCTGCGCTGGATCGCCGGGGAGCTCGCGGCGGACCCGGAGGCGGAGATCGTCTGCTACGTGGACTCGGTGCGCGGCGTGGAGCTGATGGACGCCGCCCTGGCCCCGGTCCTCGGCGCCTCCCCCGCCCCCCGCCCCCTGGACGTCGTCGTCGAACTGGGCGTGGCGGGCGGCCGTACCGGTGTGCGCACGGCCGAGGAGGCGGCACGGGTGGCGCGGGCGGTGGCCGAGGCGGCCTCGCTGCGGCTGGTCGGTGTCGCCGGTTACGAGGGCGAGGTGCCGGACGCCGACGCCGCGCGGGTGCGGGCCTGGCTGGAGGACCTGGTCGCGCTGGCCGCCGGCCTGGACGCGGCGGGCCACTTCGCCGCCCTGGGCCCGGACGAGGAGATCGTGGTGAGCGCGGGCGGCAGCGCCTGGTTCGACGTGGTGGCCGAGGCCTTCGGGCGCGTGCCGAAGCTGTCGCGCCCGATGCTGAAGCTGCTGCGCTCGGGCGCGTACGTCTCGCACGACGACGGCCACTACCGCCGCGCGACCCCGTTCAACCGCGTTCCCGGGCAGGGCTCGCTGCTGCCGGCGTTCCGGCTGTGGGCGCAGGTGGTCTCCCGGCCCGAGCCGCATCTGGCGTTCCTCAACGCGGGCAAGCGCGACGCCTCCTACGACCTGGGCCTGCCCCAGCCGGTGGCCGTCCGCACCGCCGGCGGCGCCGAGCGGGCCGCGGAGGGGATGGAGGTGGTGAAGCTGGCCGACCAGCACGCGTTCCTCCGCCTCGCGCCGGGCGCGGAGCTGGAGGTGGGCGACTGGGTGGCGCTGGGCCTGTCGCATCCGTGCACGGTCTTCGACCGGTGGCAGCTCATCCCGGTCGCCGAGGCCGACGGCGCCGTCACCGACTTCGTCCGCACGTTCTTCTGACCCCCCGCCCCGCCCCGCTTC
>NZ_JAKMAY010000463.1:0-3088 GCF_022015835.1 Streptomyces sp. ICN903
GCCCCCGCCTTCGACACCGCCCGTCCCCTGCCGGTCGTGCTGGCCGGCGCCCGCGGCCACGGCCGCTGGCACCTGGACAACATCCGCCGCCTCACGCGGGAGGGCCTGGTCCGCCTGGCCGGGATCTGCGAGCTGACCCCCCTGGACGAGGAGGAGCTGGCCGGCCTCGGCAGCCCCGAGCAGTCGGCCGACTTCGCGGCCCTGCTGGAGAGCACCGGCGCGCGGATCGCCGTGGTCTGCACCCCGATCCACACCCACACCGACCTGGCGCTGACCGCCGCCGAACGGGGCGTGCACCTGCTGCTGGAGAAACCGCCCGCGCCCTCGTACGCGGAGTTCGAGCGGATGGTCAAGGGGGTGCGGGCGGCGGGCGTCGCCTGCCAGATCGGCTTCCAGTCGCTGGGCTCGCACGCCGTCACCGCGGTGCGCGACCTGATCGCCGACGGTGCGATCGGCGCGGTGCGCGGCATCGGCGCGGCCGGTGCCTGGAGCCGCGACCTGGCCTACTGGGACCGCGCCCCCTGGGCCGGCCGGCGCCGCATGGAGGGCCGGGACGTGGTGGACGGCGTCCTGACCAACCCCCTGGCCCACGCGGTGGCCACCGCGCTGCGCATCGACGGCGGCGACCGCGCCGAGGACGTCGCCGGCATCGAGCTGGAGCTGTACCGCGCCAACGCCATCGAGTCCGACGACACCTCCTGCGTCCGGCTGCGCACCGCGCACGGCGACGGGACGGCGGGCGAGATCACCGCGGCCGTGACCCTGTGCGCCGAGCGGCCCGGTGAGCCCTACGTCGTCGTCCACGGCACCGGCGGCCGGATCACCTTCTGGTACAAGCAGGACCGCCTGCTGCTGCAACGCGACGGACACGCGCCCGAGACCACCGAGCACGCCCGCACCGACCTGCTGCGCAACCTCGTGGCCCACCTCACCGGCGGCGAGGAGCTGCTGGTGCCGCCCGAGCGCACCGGCGCCTTCATGCGGCTGGTGGAGGCCGTGCGCACCGCGCCCGAGCCGCGCCCGCTGCCCGCCGGCGCCTGGCGCACCGAGCCCGGCCCCGGCGGCGACGGCTCCGCCCGGCGGATCGTCACCGGCATCGACGAGCTGGTCGCGGCCGGGGCCGAGGAGCTGGCCCTGTACTCCGAGCTGTCCGACGGTTCCGGCCCGCGCGCCCCCTGGGCCGCCCCGGCGGAGCCCCGGCGGCGGTCCGAACGGGAAACCGAGCGGGAACTCGAGCGGAAGGGAGCCGAGGCATGACCGCGCCGCACCCGGAAGCCCCCGAAGCCGCCGGGTCCGTCGAACTGCGCTGCGGCGGACGGACCGTGGCCCGCTACGAGTACCGGCCGCGCCTGGCCGTCAGGGAGTCGCCGCGCCCCTACCTGCATCCCGTCCGCACCCTGGGCGGCACCGCCGTCACCGAGCTGCGGCCCGCCGACCATGTGCACCACCTCGGGGTGAGCGTGGCCGTCCCCGACGTCGGCGGCGCCAACTTCTGGGGCGGGCGCACCTTCGTCCGCGACCGGGGACCGGTCGAGCTGGACAACCACGGCCACCAGAGCCACCTGGGCTGGACCGACCTGCGCGAGGACGGTTTCACCGAGGAGATCGCCTGGCAGCGGGACGGGCGGCGGCTGCTGACCGAGCGCCGCACCGTCACCGCGCGGGCGCTGGACGCGAAGTGCTGGGCGCTGGACCTCACCACCGAGCTCACCAACGTCTGCGGCGAGGAGCTGTCGGTGGGCAGTCCGGCCACCAACGGCCGCCCCGGCGCCGGCTACGGCGGCTTCTTCTGGCGTCCGCCCATCGGCCCCCGCCCGCCGCGGGTGTTCACCGGGGACGCCGAGGGCGAGGAGGAGGTGCACGGCTCACGGGCGCCCTGGCTGGCCATGGCGACCGACGCCTGGACGCTGGTGTTCGCCGGTGCCACCGAGGACACCCGCCGCGACCGGTGGTTCGTACGCGCCGCCGAGTACCCGGGCGTCGGATCCGCGCTGGCCTGGGACGGCAGACTGCCGCTGCCGACCGGGCGGCCGGTGGTGCGGCGGGTGGTCACCGGTGTCGCCGACGGGCGGCTGGAGAGGGCCGCCGCCGCCGAGGTCGCCGCCCGGCTCACCGGGAAGGAGGCGCCCCGATGACGGCTCCGCCCGAGGCCCCGGCCCCCACCGCCCCGGCCGGCACATACCGCAACCCGGTGCTGGACGCCGACTGGTCCGACCCCGACGCCATCCGCGTCGGCGACGACTACTACCTGACCGCCTCCAGCTTCGGCCGCGCCCCCGGCCTGCCGATCCTCCACTCCCGCGACCTGGTCAACTGGCGGATCATCGGCCACGCCCTGGAGCGGCTGGAGCCGGAGCAGGCGTTCACCACCCCGCGCCACGACTGCGGGGTGTGGGCGCCCTCCATCCGCCACCACGCCGGCCGCTTCTGGATCTTCTGGGGCGATCCCGACCACGGCATCTACCAGATCAGCGCCGAGGACGTGCGGGGCCCGTGGAGCAGACCGCACCTGCTGAAGGCCGGCCGCGGACTGATCGACCCCTGCCCGCTGTGGGACGAGAGGGGCCGCGCCTATCTGGTGCACGCCTGGGCGAAGTCCCGCTCCGGGATCAAGAACCGGCTCACCGGCCACCGGATGAGCCCCGACGGCCGCGAACTGCTCGACGCCGGCCGCACGGTCGTCGACGGCGACGCGCTGCCCGGCTGGTTCACTCTGGAGGGCCCCAAGCTCTACCGGCACGGCGGCTGGTACTGGATCTTCGCCCCGGCCGGGGGAGTGGAGACCGGCTGGCAGGGCGCGTTCCGCTCCCGGGACTTCTTCGGCCCCTACGAGGAGCGCATCGTGCTCGCCCAGGGCCGCACCGGCGTCAACGGCCCGCACCAGGGGGCGTGGGTGCGGGCGGCCGACGGCTCCGACTGGTTCCTCCACTTCCAGCAGCGCGGCGCGTACGGGCGGGTGGTGCACCTGCAGCCGATGGACTGGGACGGACACGGCTGGCCGGTGATCGGCGACGGGGGCGAACCCGTCGCCGCCCACCGCCCGCCCCTCCCCGCCGAGCGCCCCGCTCGGCGGGGAGGGGCGGGCGGT
>NZ_JAKMAY010000464.1:0-3077 GCF_022015835.1 Streptomyces sp. ICN903
GGTCGCCCCCGCCCCGCCGCGTCCGTCCCCCGCCGCGCGCTCCGCCGTTCCCGCAGCGTCACCGGCCGGGGCCGGGAGGCCGGCGGCCCCTACGGAAGCTCGATCCCCAGGTCCATCCCGTCCAGCGCCGTCGCGCACGCGCAGTCCCGCTGCGCCGGCAGCCCGGCCACCGTGTCGAAGAGCACCTCGCGCAGCCGCCCGACGTTCTGCGCGAAGACCTGGAGCACCTCCTCGTGCGAGACGCCCTCGCCCGTCTCCGCGCCGGCGTCCAGATCGGTGACCAGCGCCATTGAGGAGTAGCACAGGCCCAGTTCGCGGGCGAGGACCGCCTCCGGGTGCCCCGTCATCCCGACCACCGACCAGCCCTGCGCCGCGTGCCAGCGCGATTCCGCGCGGGTCGAGAAGCGCGGTCCCTCGATCACCACCATGGTCCCGCCGTCCACCGGCTCCCAGCCGCGCCCGCGCGCCGCCGCGACGGCCGCCGCCCTGCCCGTCTCGCAGTAGGGGTCGGCGAAGGACAGGTGCACCACGTTCGGCACCGAGCCGTCGGGCAGCGCCTCGCCGTCGTAGAAGGTCTGGACGCGCGACTTGGTGCGGTCCACGAGCTGGTCTGGCACCACCAGCGTGCCGGGCCCGTACTCGGGTCGCAGACCGCCCACCGCGCACGGTCCCAGCACCCGCCGTACACCGACCGAGCGCAGGGCCCACAGGTTGGCCCGGTAGTTGATCCGGTGCGGGGGAAGGTGGTGCTTGCGGCCGTGCCGGGGTAGGAAGGCCACCCGGCGCCCGGCGATCTCGCCGATGAAGAGGGAGTCGCTGGGCTCGCCGTACGGCGTGTCCACCGCGACCTCTATCACGTCGTCCAGGAACGAGTAGAAACCGGACCCGCCGATGACGCCTGTCTCAGCCTGTGCGCTCATGGCCGAACACACTAGCCCCCCGCCCGAGGCCGCGGACCCGCCGCGGTGCGCACCGCGGCGGGTCCGGGAAAAACCGGTTCCGGCTCCGGGCCGGAGGGCGGCAGGCGGCGGGGTCAGGCCGCCGAGGAGCCTGCCTTGGACGACGAGCCGCCGGACGAGCCCGAGCTCTTCTCGGAGGAAGAGGACGACGACGCCGACGAGGACGGCGAGGAAGACGAGGACGACGTCGACGAGGACGAGGACGTGCTGCCGGACGAGGAGCCGCGGCTGTCGTTCCGGTAGAAGCCGGAGCCCTTGAAGACGATGCCGACCGCGGAGAACACCTTCTTCAGGCGGCCCTTGCAGCTCGGGCACTCGGTGAGCGCGTCGTCGGTGAACTTCTGAACCGCTTCCAGGCCCTCGCCGCACTCGGTGCACTGGTACTGATAGGTCGGCACTTGCTCCTCCTGGCACTCTTCCTTGTGGAGTGCTAACGACGCACCATGGTGCAGTATTCCGGCCTCTTAGTCCACCGGGAGCCGGTGGACGGTGACTCTCGCCACGCTCCGGGGCCCCTTCCCGTCCTCCGTCCGGAGCCCCCCGTCACCCGGTTCGCGGCTCCTGCCCGCCGCCCGTCCGCCCGTCCGCGGCCCGCCCGTCCTGCGGCTTCAGCCAGCCGCGCAGCGCCACCACCGTGACCAGCGCCAGGGCCGTGGCGGCCAGCGGCACCGTGAATCCGGAACTCGCCCCGAAGCCGTCCGTCAACTGCCCGGCGGCCGAAGCGGCACCGGCCTGGCCCAGCGCCACCGCGCCGGCCATCCAGGTGAACGCCTCGGTGCGCACCCCCGCCGGAACCAGCCGCTCCACCAGGGTGAAGCCGGTGATCAGGCTCGGCGCGATGCCCATGCCCGCCAGCAGTCCGAGGACGGCCAGCAGCGGGACCGCGTCCACCGCCCACAGCGGCGCGGTGGTCAGCGTCAGCAGCGCGTACGCCGCCAGCAGCCGCCGCTGCGGGGCCGATCGCCAGGTCAGGGCGCCGAAGACGAGACCGGCGAGCATGTTGCCCGCGGCGAAGATCCCGTACAGCACGCCGTTGAGGCCCGGCTGCCCGATGGAGTCGGTGAAGGCGGCCAGCGACACCTGCATCCCGCCGAAGACCGAGCCGATCCCGAGGAAGGCGACGATCAGCACCCGCACGCCCGGCACCGACAGGGCCGAGGCGTGCGGCGCGCCGTCCGCTCCCCGAGCGCGGCGGTGGGCGGGGGGCGCGGTACGGCGCTGGGCCGCGAAGACCAGCCCGCCGACGACGGTCAGGGCCGCCTCGGCGGCCAGCCCGGCGGCCGGGTGCACCCCGGTGCACAGGGCGGTGGCCAGGACCGGGCCGATGACGAAGGTGAGCTCGTCGGTGACGGACTCGAACGCCGCCGCCGTCGACAGCAGCCGGGCGCCGTCCGGCCTGCCCGTGCCGCCCGGCGGACCCGAGCCGCCCGGCGAGTCCGGCCCGCCCCTGAGCAGATGAGCCCAGCGGGCCCGCACCATCGGACCGACCTGCGGCACCGAGGCGCCGGCCGGCACGGCCGCCAGCAGCAGTGCCCACAGCGGCGCCCGGGACAGCGCCAGGGCCGCCAGCACGCCCACGGCGGCGGCGTGCAGCAGCACCCCGGGCACCAGGACCGCGCGCTGGCCGAAGCGGTCGGCGAGCCGGCCGCTCCGGGGTGCGAACAGGGCCATCGACACGCCGGTCACGGCCGAGACGGTGCCCGCCGTGCCGAACGATCCGGTGGTGTCCTCGACCAGCAGCACGATGCCGAGCGTCAGCATCGCGAAGGGCTGGCGGGCCAGGAAGCCGGGCAGCAGGAACGTCCACGCACCCGGGGTGCGCAGCAGGTCCCGGTAGCCGGGCTTCCGATCCGTGACGGGAGTGACCGTGGTGGCCACGGCCGTACCTTTCTGCCGCCTGGTAGCGCGCCGCGGGCCGTACGGCGCTCGGTGTCGCGGTACGGCGGGGCACGCCGAAGGCCGTCCTCTCGCACGGACCGCGGCGTGTGGTCGGCCGGGCGGCCGTGCCGGCCCTGCATCAGGCGGGGTCGAAACTCCGGTAGCTCCGAAAGTCGGACAAACGTACGGCCTCAGGGTAGCCGATCACCCCGCAGCCCCGGCCGCGCCCCGCCCCGGCCG
>NZ_JAKMAY010000465.1:0-3059 GCF_022015835.1 Streptomyces sp. ICN903
CCCCAGCAGCTCCCCGCGCCCCCGGCCCCCGGCGCCCGTGAATCCGGACCGCTGAAGTCCGGCCTCGCGGAGCCCGGTTCACCGGAGGTCGGCCCCCAAGGGTCCGGGCGGGGAGCGGACCGCACCCAGCGGCAGGACCGGCCCACCGGCCCCGCCCGCGCCGGGCTGCTGATCACTCTCATCCTCGGCGGCCTCACCGCCCTTCCCGCGCTGTCGATGGACATGTACCTTCCGGCGCTGCCCGACGTCGGCACCGCCTACGGCAGCCCGGCCGCCCAGGTGCAGCTCACCCTCACCGCCTGCCTGCTGGGCCTGGCCGTCGGCCAGCTCGTCATCGGCCCGATGAGCGACCGCTTCGGCCGCCGCCGCCCGCTGCTGGCGGGCATGGCCGGCTACGTCCTGGCCAGCGCCGCCTGCGCGCTGGCGCCGGGCATCCACTCCCTGACCGCCTTCCGCCTGCTGCAGGGCCTGGCGGGGGCGGCGGGCATCGTGATCGCCCGGGCGGTCGTGCGCGACCTGTACGACGGGCTGGCCATGGCCCGCTTCTTCTCCACCCTGATGCTGATCTCGGGCGCCGCCCCCGTCCTGGCACCCGTCTTCGGCGGGCAGGTGCTGCGGTTCACCGACTGGCGCGGTGTCTTCCTCGTGCTCGCCGCCTTCGGCCTCGTCCTCACCCTCGTCACCGCCTGGCGGCTGCCGGAGACCCTGCCGCCGGCGCGGCGGCACGGCGGCGGCGTGGCCGACGCCCTGCGCACCATGCGCGGCCTCTTCGCCGACCGGGCCTTCACCGGCTACCTGCTGGTGGGCAGCTTCGGCTTCGCGGCCCTGTTCGCGTACGTGGCGGCATCGCCGTTCGTCATCCAGGAGATCTACGGCGCCTCGCCGCAGACCTTCAGCCTGCTGTTCATGGTCAACTCCATCGGCCTGGTGGCCTTCGGCCAGATCAACGGCAAGATCCTGGTCGGCCGCGTCTCCCTGGACCGCGTCATCGCCGTGGGCCTGGGCGTGATCGCGCTCTCGGCCGCCGCCCTGCTGGTGATGACCTCCGGCCTGCTGGGGAAGGCCGGGCTCCTGCCCGTCTCCGCCGGCCTGTTCGTGCTGATGTCCGCCATGGCGCTGGTGCTGCCCAACGCCAACTCCCAGGGGCTGATGCGCACTCCGCACGCGGCGGGCTCCGCCTCCGCCCTGCTGGGCACCTCCCAGTTCCTCGTCGGCGCGATCGCCTCCCCGCTGGTGGGCGTCGCGGGCGAGGACACGGCCGTGCCGATGGCGGTGGTGCAGCTGGTGTGCGCGCTCGTCGCGATCGTCTGCTTCGCCGCGCTGTGCCGCCCGAGGCGCGGACGGGGGCGCGTACGGGACCGGTCGGCGTAACGAGCGCCGGGAAGCCGCGCACCGTCGTGCGCGCGGGCCCCCGCGAGCCGCCGCTCGCGGGGGCCCGCGCCGTTCACAGAGCCGCCGCGGCGGCGCGGCGGCGCCCGAAGACCTCGGCCAGCCGGGGGCGGTGGGCGGCGAGCCGCCGGGTGCGGTTGGCGGTGAGGACGCCGACCAGCTCGCCGCCCCGGTGGTAGGTGACCTCCAGATGCCGGCCGGGCACGTCGTACTCCACCGTCCGCGCCTCGTCGGCGAGGTGCGGCAGGCCCAGCGAGCGGAAGCGGACCCCGTACTGGTCGGACCAGAACGAGGGCACCGCGGCGGGGAGCCGGGGCAGCTCGCCGTCCCCGGCCGGGTGCAGCAGGACCCGGGCGGCGACGGCGGCGTGCTCCACCGCGGCGCTCCAGTGCCCCAGGTGGAGCGTGCCCTCGACCAGGGGGTGCGGACGGCGGGAGGCGTCGCCGACGGCGAGGACGCCCGGCACCGCCGTGCCGTCCTCGGCGAGGGCGCGGCCGTACTCGTCGCAGACGACGGCGCCGTCCAGGAGCAGGCCGCTGCCGCGCAGCCAGGCCGTGTTGGGCACGTCGCCCAGGGCCGGCAGGACGACGGTGGCCGGGACGTGGGCTCCGTCGTCCAGGTGGGCGCCGGTGACACGGCCGGTGCCGGTGAAGGACCGGACCGTGGTGCCGGTGCGCAGGTCGACGCCCGCCTCGCGGTGCAGACGGGCGACGAAGTCTCCGGCGACCGTTCCGACGCCGCGCGCCATGGGCGCTTCCCCGGCCTCGACGAGGGTCACGGGCACGCCCAGCTCCGCCGCGGTGGCGGCGGCCTCGGAGCCGAGGAACCCGGCGCCGACGACGAGCAGCCGGGCGTCCTCGGCGGCCAGCTCCCGGCGCAGCGCGCGGGCGTCGTCGAGGGTGCGCAGGGTGTGGACGCCGCCGGGTACCGGCGCGGGCCAGGGCCGGGCCGCGGCGCCGGTGGCGATCACGAGGGCGTCCCACTCCAGGCGGCCGCCGTCGGCGAGGACGAGCGTGCGCTCGGCCGGGTGCAGGGCGGTGGCGGCGGCGCCGGTGCGCAGCTCGACGTCCAGGCCGTCGGTGGACGGCAGGGCGATGTCGCCGATCTCCCTCTCCCCGGCGAGGAGTTGCTTGGACAGCGGGGGCCGGTCGTAGGGGGGATGGGGCTCGTCGCCGACGAGGGTCACCCGGCCGTCGTAGCCCCGCTCCCGCAGGGCGCGGGCGGTGGCGGTGCCCGCCAGGGAGGCGCCGACCACCACGATGTGGCGCGGGCCCGGGTGCGCGCTCACGCGCCGGCCTCGGCGGTGTGGAGGGTGACGGCCCGGACCGGGCAGGACGCGGCGGCCTCCCGGACGGCGGCGCGGACCTCCTCGTCCTCGGGGACCTCCTCGACGACGAGGAGGTTGTCGTCCTCGTCGAAGGAGAAGTGGTCGGGGGCGGCGAAGACGCACTGGCCGTGGCTCTCGCAGCGGTTCATGTCGACGTGGATGCGCATGGATCACTCCTGGTGGGTGCCGCGTCGCGCCGTGCCGCACCGGCGGCGGAGGCGGGAGACGCGGACGAAGGGACGGGAGGCGGGGGCGGACGGGGCGTCAGACGGCGCTCGGTGCCCCGGCCGCGGGCACGGGAGGGTTGAAGCGCGAGAGCGCGGGCGGGCTCCACCCGGCGGGC
>NZ_JAKMAY010000466.1:0-3041 GCF_022015835.1 Streptomyces sp. ICN903
GCGTCATCCGCCCCGGGGCGGAAGGGGGCCGGGCGGCTCGGCGCGGGCGGGCCGGCCGCGCTGCCCGTAGCCGCGCAGCCGCTCGGCGACGCGGTCCAGTTCCCCGGGCGGCAGCAGGGAAGGGGTGCGGCCGGGCACGGAGGCGGCGGCGAGCCAGACGCGGCACATCCACTCCAGCTGGGCGGTGTCGTCGTACGCCCGGCCGAGGCTGTCGGCGTACACGAGCGTGCCGTGGTTGCGCAGCAGGCAGCCGCTGCGGTCGCGCAGCGCCTCCAGCGCGTGGGCGGCCAGCTCCTCGCTGCCGTAGGTGGCGTACGGCGCCACGCGGACCGGGCCGCCCAGGGCGGCGGCCATGTAGTGGATCGCCGGGAGTTCGTCGACGAGGGTGGAGACGGCGGTGGCGTGCACGGCGTGGGTGTGGACGATCGCCGCGGCGCCGGTGGCGCGGTACACCGCCAGGTGCATCGGCAGCTCGCTGGTGGGCACGAGGTCGCCGGCCACCGGCCGCCCGTCCAGGTCGACGGCGCACGGTTCGTCCGGATCGAGGCGGTCGTACGCGATGCCGCTGGGGGTGACCAGGACGGTGTCGCCGACCCGCACCGACACGTTGCCCGAGGTGCCCACGACCAGGCCGTCCGCCACCGTCCGGCGGGCCGTGGCCACCAGTTCCCTCCAGGCGTCCGCCCAGGCCGACCGCATCCGCACCACCTCCGGCGGGGCACTCTAACGGCGGCGGGCGCGTGCCGGGGCGGGCGGTGCGCCGGAGCGCGTGGAGGGTGGGTCGTTTACCGCACCGTGCGACCCTGCGCACACAGGCGACATGAGACACCGTGATGCCGTTCCCAGTTCACCTTGCGTTCACCCGGCATCCTTACCTTCGCCGGGTACCTGCCCCCTCGACCGATTGCCTGGGTGAATGGAAAACATCACGCTTCTCATCGGGATCGTGATCGTCACGGCCTTGGTGTTCGACTTCACCAACGGTTTCCACGACACGGCCAACGCCATGGCCACCACCATTTCCACCGGGGCACTCAAGCCCAAGACCGCGGTGGCGATGTCGGCGGTCCTCAACCTCATCGGCGCCTTCATCTCGGTCGAGGTCGCCGCGACGATCTCCAAAGGCCTCATCAACGAGGACTCCGGCATCGAACCCGCGGTGATCTTCGCGGGGCTGGTCGGCGCGATCCTGTGGAACCTGCTGACCTGGCTGGCCGGACTCCCCTCCAGCTCCTCGCACGCCCTCATGGGCGGTCTCCTCGGCGCCACGATCGCCGCCGTCGGCATCGGCGCCGTCTCCATCAGCGCCGTCTTCATGAAGGTGCTGATCCCGGCCCTCGTCGCGCCCCTGGTCGCCGGCATCGCGGCCATGCTCGCGACCAGGCTGACCTACCGGATCAGCCGCAACGCCGAGGAGGGGCAGGTCGCCAAGGGCTACCGCGCCGGACAGATCGCCTCGGCCGGCCTGGTCTCCCTGGCCCACGGCACCAACGACGCGCAGAAGACGATGGGTGTCATCACCCTCGCGCTGATCTCCGGCGGTGTGCTCGGCGCCGACGCCGACCCGCCGCTGTGGGTCATCGCCTCGGCCGGCATCGCCATCGCGCTCGGCACCTACCTGGGCGGCTGGCGGATCATCCGCACCATGGGCAAGGGCCTGACCGACATCCGCCCGGCGCAGGGCTTCGCCGCCCAGACCAGCTCGGCCGTCACCATCCTGGCCTCCTCCCACCTGGGCTTCGCGCTCTCCACCACGCAGGTCTGCTCCGGTTCGATCATGGGCTGCGGCCTGGGCCGCAAGGGCGGTGTGGTCCGCTGGAGCACCGCCGGCCGCATGGTCGCCGCCTGGGGCCTGACCCTCCCGGCCGCCGGTCTGATCGCCGCGGGCTCCGCGCTGCTGGCCATCCAGGGCGACTGGGGCGTCACCGTGGTCGCCGTCGCCTCCGTCGCCGCCATCGCCGCCATCTGGTTCGCCTCCCGCCGGGAGCCGGTCGACCACACCAACGTCAACGACGTCGAGCCGGCCGAGACGGAGGACGCGGGCGTGGTCACGGCCGCGGTGCAGGCCGTCGCCCCGCCGCCCACCACCGCCATGGAGGAGGCCGAGAAGTCCTCCGACACCCCGGCGAAGACCACCGTCTCCGCTCCCTGAGCCCGAGCCCCGCGAAGGAAGAAGCACCATGGACATCGACTGGGCGGCCCTCGGCCAGGTCTTCGGCGTCAGTCTCGTGATGACGGTCGGCCTGGTGGGCCTGTTCACCCTCGGCATCGTCGGCCTGGGCACCAACGACAAGGCGCGGGGCGGCTCCTCCGCCCTGGCCCGCGTCGGCGCCTACGCCAGCTACGCCCTGTGCGCGGCCGCGGTGGCGTACGGCATCTACATCATCGCGGCCTGACCAGGCCTGCCGGGGCCCGCACGGCCCCGGCAGGCCTCGGTCACGCCTTCGCGGGCGCCCGGCGGACACCGCCGGGCGCCCGCGCGTTCTCCCGGCGCTCCCCGGCGCTTCCCTCCGGCATACGCTGCCTCCCCGGGCTCTTCCGGCGCCCACGGGCGCCCTTCCCCCGCGTTCCCGGTCCGCTCGGGGGCGCGAGCGCCCCGGCGCACCCCCGGCGTGCGCCATGTGCGCTTGCGCACAGTGCGCCACCGCAGGTCACGGGCGAGTTGACGCGCCTCCCCGGCCGTGGTGGACTTCCCGTTGCCAAACGGCGGCAGGAGAGGAAGCCGGTGCGAATCCGGCGCGGTCCCGCCACTGTCACCGGGGAGCGCTCCCCCACCCAGCGTCACGGCCCGCACATCGGGCTGGAAGGCCGGGGGAAGCGCCGATCCGGGAGCCAGGAGACTCTCACCGCCGGTCACGTCGAGCCAGGGCGAGGACCCTGAGTGAGGACATACCGCCATGCCCGGCATCCTGCCTGTCGCACCGCCTCCACTGCGCTGTGCCACCGTTCCCGCACGAGGTGTGACGGCCGGCTGACGCGATGCGTGCCGATCACTCCCTCCCCCCGGCCGTCGCTCCGGCGGACGCCGGCCTCCCCGCCGC
>NZ_JAKMAY010000467.1:0-3028 GCF_022015835.1 Streptomyces sp. ICN903
GGGGCGGGCGCCGCGGGGGGCGGTACGGCAGCCGCAGCCGCAGTCGCCGAAGCTCGCCCGCAGTCTCGCCAGCAGCTCGGTGAGACGGGCCACGTCCTCCTCCGGCCAGCCGCCGAGGAGGTGCGCGAGCGTCTCGCTGGTACGGCGGTGCATCTCGGCCAGCATCTTCTCGCCGCTCCCGGTCAGCCTCAGCAGCCGGACGCGGCCGTCGAGGGGGTCGGGCCGGCGGTCGACCCAGCCGCGCTCGACGGCGTACGCGACATGGCGGCTGGTGACGGACATGTCGATGGCCATCAGATCGGCGAGCCGTGTCATCCGCATCTCACCGTGCCGCCCCAGCAGGGCCAGCACGGCCGCCGGCGCGGGCGGGCAGTCGTGCGGCAGGTTGCGGGCCAGCTCGCGCCGGACGGTGCCGACGGAGCCGAGTTCCCGGGCCAGGTCCTCGTAGGGGGTGTGTGCCGTCACCCGGGTCCTTCTCCTCACGTCCGCAGGGATCGTTGCTTAATGCAAGCGTATGTTCGTTGGTTGCCCCAAGCAAATGAATTCGGGCGTGAGGGGGCAAACAGTTCCCCAAGAAAAGGTGTGTCCTACACCAAGCCCCGCGGTGGCCGCCGTGCGGGCGGGTCGGGGACGTGACCGGGGGTGACCGGCGACCGGCCTGTTCGCTAGGGTCCGGAGGCATGGCTCACAACCCTCATGCACCCCAGGGTCCGGCAGGCGGCCACGACCCGGCCGGCAGCACCCAGATGTTCCGCGCCTTCGTCGACGAGGAGGGGCCGCGTCCGCCCGCCGCGACGCAGTCCTCCGGCCCCAGGGTCGGCCTGATCGTGGGGATCGTCGCGGCCGTGGCGGTCATCGCGGCGGTCGTCTGGTTCGCCCTCTCCTGAGCGGTTCGGGGCGGGGACGGACGGCCCCGCCCGCATCCGCGCCGCTTCCGTGAACGCGGGCAGCCGCCGGGACGGTGTGACACCGTCCCGGCGGCTGCCCGCGTTCACGCGCCGTTCCTCGCGCGGGCCGTCACTCCTCCGAGATCAGGCCCTCTCTGAGCTGCGCGAGCGTACGGGTCAGCAGCCGCGAGACGTGCATCTGGGAGATGCCGACCCGCTCGCCGATCTGCGACTGCGTCATGTTGCCGAAGAAGCGCAGCATGATGATCTGCCGTTCGCGCGGCGGGAGTTTGGCGAGCAGCGGCTTGAGCGACTCGCGGTACTCCACGCCCTCCAGCGCGCTGTCCTCGTACCCCAGCCGGTCCGCGAGGGAGCCCTCGCCGCCCTCCTCCTCCGGGGCGGGGGAGTCCAGGGAGCTGGCGGTGTAGGCGTTGCCCACGGCCAGCCCGTCCACCACGTCCTCCTCGGACACCCCGAGGGCGGCGGCCAGTTCGGCCACCGTCGGGGAGCGGTCGAGTTTCTGCGACAGCTCGTCGCCGGCCTTGGTGAGCGCCAGCCGCAGCTCCTGCAGGCGCCGGGGGACGCGCACCGACCAGGAGGTGTCCCGGAAGAAGCGCTTGATCTCGCCGACGACCGTCGGCATCGCGAACGTCGGGAACTCCACGCCCCGTTCGCAGTCGAAGCGGTCGATGGCCTTGATCAGGCCGATGGTGCCGACCTGGACGATGTCCTCCATCGGCTCGTTGCGGCTGCGGAAGCGGGCCGCCGCGTACCGCACGAGCGGGAGGTTCAGCTCGATGAGGGTGTCTCGGACGTAGACGCGTTCAGGGCTGTCGGCGTCGAGCGCGGCGAGCCGCTGGAACAGGGAGCGGGAGAGGGTCCGGGTGTCGATGGCGTCGCAGTCTGAGGGAACGTACGGTGCGTCGTCGGCCTTGGTGTCGGGCTCGGCGAGCACCTTCGAGCTGCCCAGTTCTACGGACATGCCACCCCCTTGAGGTCGCGGACGGATCGCGGCGGCACCCTCGGGTGTGAGGGAGGCACCTCCCGGTCAATACCGGCGGTGCCGTCGCGGCAAACGCACTTCTCGCAGAATGTCACAAGTCAGCAACACGACGTAGCCCCTTGTCGATAAAACTGCACAGTTCGGGATGGGGATGCGTCCGTACGAGTGTCCCCCGCGGGGGTTACGCGTCGATGGAGTTTGCGGCACGGAGCCGGGCGAAGCTCCGCGACAGCAGCCGGGACACGTGCATCTGCGACACCCCCAGCTCCGCGCTGATCTGCGACTGCGTCAGGTTCCGGTAGTAGCGCAGCAGCAGGATCCGCTGCTCCCGCTCGGGGAGCTGGACGAGCAGGTGCCGCACCAGGTCGCGGTGCTCCACGCCGTCCAGGGCCGGGTCCTCGTAGCCGAGCCGGTCGATCAGTCCGGGCATGCCGTCCTCGCGCTCCTGGGCGGCCTCCAGGGACGTGGCGCGGTAGGCGCGCCCGGCCTCCAGGCAGGCCAGGACGTCCTCCTCGGCGATCCGCAGCCGCTCGGCGATCTCGGCGGTGGTGGGCGAGCGGCCGTGCAGCACGGTCAGGTCCTCCGTCGCGCCACTGACCTGGACCCACATCTCGTGCAGCCGGCGCGGCACGTGCACGGTGCGGACGTTGTCGCGGAAGTAGCGCCGGATCTCGCCGATGATCGTCGGCATCGCGAAGGTGGGAAACTGCACCCCCCGGCCGGGGTCGAAGCGGTCGATGGCGTTGATCAGGCCGATGGTGCCGACCTGGACGATGTCCTCCATCGGCTCGTTGCGGCTGCGGAAGCGGGCGGCGACGTAGCGGACGAGGGGGAGGTTGGCCTCGATGAGGGCCCCGCGCACCCGTTCGTGCTCGGAGGAGCCGGCCTCCAGCCCGGAGAGCCGCTCGAAGAGCACCTGGGTCAGGGCGCGCGTCTCCGCGCTCCGACGACTGGGGGCCGCCCCGGTCGGGGTCCGGGGAAGGGTCTGCGTGACCGCCACCGTTCGTCCAACCCCTTCACGGTTGTTCCATCCGGCAAAAGCGGTCATAGCATCACAAGGTATATGCACTGTGGGCAAGCACCGCATAACTTCGTGTTGTTGCGGTGCGCGCACGGCGGGCGGCCGTCCGGGGGGCGG
>NZ_JAKMAY010000468.1:0-2994 GCF_022015835.1 Streptomyces sp. ICN903
GGCGGGAAGGGGACAGGCGGGCGGAATCGTGCGTTTCCGGCCGGGAAGGAGTCCACTGGTAGGGAGGAGAACCGGAAGGAGGTTCCCATGGACCCCAGGGAGACGACCACCCGCGAGGAGTACTCCTTCGCCTGCCTGCGCTGCGGCCACGGCTGGGAGCGGGCGTACGGGATACGGCACCACGTCGACGGCGACGGGCGGCCCTTCGTCACCTACCACGATCCGGCGGACGGCGGGCGGGTGCCGTCGCCGCTGACGCGCCCGGTCTGCCCGAACTGCGAATCGCACGTGGTGCGGATCATGCGGCCGGGGCGGGTGTACGAGGCGGAGCGGGCGCTGCCGTGGAGGTGATGCGGGGCGGGCGGCCGACGCCCGGCCGGCGGGCGGTCCGGCCGGGCGTCCTAGGATCGCGCCCATGGAGAAGTCCGCGCAGCCCGCGCCGCCGCCCGTACCGCTGAACGTGCCGGTCGCCGACTCGCACACCCATATCGACATGCAGGAAGCCACGGTCGCCCGGACGGTCGCCGCGGCCGCCGCGGTGGGCGTGACGACCCTGGTGCAGGTCGGCTGCGACCTGGAGCGCTCCCGCTGGTCGGCGCAGGTGGCCGCCGAGCACGACGCGGTGTGGGCCGCCGTCGCGCTGCACCCCAACGAGGCTCCGCGACTGGAGCGGGAAGGGGGCCGGAAGGCGCTGGACGCCGCCTTGGAGGAGATCGCCGAACTGGCCTCGCGGCCGGAGGTGCTGGCCGTCGGCGAGAGCGGCCTGGACCACTTCCGGACGGGCGAGGAGGGGCGGGAGGCTCAGCGGTACTCCTTCCGCCGCCACATCGAGACCGCCAAGCGGCTGGGCAAGGCCCTGGTGATCCACGACCGGGACGCCCACGAGGACGTGCTGCGCGTTCTGGAGGAGGAGGGCGCCCCGGAGCGGACGGTCTTCCACTGCTTCTCCGGCGACGCCGGGATGGCCCGGGTGTGCGCCGCGAACGGCTGGTTCATGTCCTTCGCCGGCAACGTCACCTTCAAGAACGCGCGGCCGCTGCGCGAGGCGCTGGCCGCCGCCCCGCCGGAGCTGCTGCTGGTGGAGACCGACGCGCCGTTCCTCACCCCCGCCCCGTACCGCGGGCGCCCCAACGCGCCGTACATGATCCCGTACACGCTGCGCGCGATGGCCGAGGTCAAGGGGCTGGACGAGGACGTTCTCGCGGAGCACGTCGCGGCCAACACGGCCCGCGCGTTCGGCTACTGACGGGCGTGCGGCGGCGGGTGCGCGCGGTGCGGCGGCCCGCTTTTCGCAACTTTGGATAGTCGTACGACTTGGGAGAGTGACGGATGCTCCGCTAAGGTCCCGGCCCGCCACCAGGACCGCTTGGGAGTACGTCGTGAGCCATCCGCAGGGGATCCAGCAGTACGAGTACGCGTACCCCTCCGCGCCGCCGCAGCGGCCGTGGGAGCCGCGGGAGCCGTACCGGCCGTGGGACTCGTGGGAGTACGGCGGCCAGGGGTACGGCGGGCCGGAGTACGAGCGGGATCCGTACGACACCTACCGGCCCTCCTACGAACTCCACGGCGATCCGTACGGCGCGTACGAGGGCCTCGGCGCGTACGGTCCGCCCGGGGCGCCACCGCTCCCGGAACCCCCGGCGTACCACCCGGAACCCCCGGAGCCCCCCGAGGGCTCCGAGGCCTTCGACCCCGTCCTGTGGCTGCCCCGGCAGCCCACCGGCGGCAGCGGGGACGTCCCCGCGCACGTCCCCGCTCCCGCGCGGCCCGGCGGCCGTGCCGCCGCCCGCCGGGCCGCGCGGGAGCGGAAGGCCGCCCAGCGCCCCGAGGCCCTGCGCCGCCTGCTGCCGCAGGCCCTCGTCGTCGCCTTCCTGGCGGGCGGCACCTGCGCCTTCGTCGTGGACGACAAGGCCGTCAGCCTGTCGGTGGAGGGCGAGGACGGGCCCCGCACCCTCCACACCTTCGCCGACGACGTCTCGGAACTCCTGGCCGACGAAGGGGTGTCCGTCGGCGCGCACGACGCCGTCTCCCCCGCCCCCGGCGAACCCCTCTCCCACGGCGACAGCGTCACCGTCCGCTACGGCCGCCCGCTGACCCTCACCCTCGACGGCCGCCCCCGGCGGGTGTGGACCACCGCCGCCACCGTGGAGGCGGCGCTGCGCGGGATCGGGGTGCGTCCCGAGGGGGCGCGCGTGTCGGTGCCCCGCGACCGGCGCATCGGGCGCGACGGCATGGCGCTGACCGTGTGGACCGAGCGGAGCGTGACCGTCCTCGCCGACGGACGCGAGCACACCGTCCGCACCAGCGCCGCGACCGTGCGCGGGGCACTGGCCGACGCGGGCGTCGAGCTGCGCGGCGCGGACCGCGCCTCGGTGGACCCGGACTCCTTCCCCCGCGACGGCCAGACCGTGACCGTGCTGCGCATCACCGAGACCGAGCGGGTGCGCGACGAGCCCATCCCGTACACCACCGAGCGGCGCGGTGATCCGGCGCTGCTGCGCGGCACCGAGGTGGTGGAGCAGACGGGCCTGCCGGGGCTGCGCCGGCTGACCTACGAGGTGCGCACGGTCAACGGGGTGCGGCAGCGGCCCCGCCTGACCGGGACGGCGGTGGTGCGCGCGCCCAGGCCGCAGATCGTGCGCGTGGGCACCGCCGAGCCGCCCTCCTCGGTGCGGGGCGCCGACGGCCTGGACTGGGAGGCCCTGGCCCGCTGCGAGTCCGGAGGCCGCCCGGACGCGGTGGGCCCCGGCGGCCACGGCGGGCTCTACCAGTTCGACACCCGCACCTGGCGCTCCCTGGGCGGGAAGGGCCGCCCGCAGGACGCTCCCCCGGCCGAGCAGACCTACCGGGCGAAGAAGCTGTACGTGCAGAAGGGCGCGAGTCCCTGGCCGGTGTGCGGCCGTAAACTGCACCGGTGAGCTCAGCCCCCTCCCCTTCCCCCTCCCCCGACGCCGATACCGACACCGGCACCGACACCGACGCCAGTGCCGGTGC
>NZ_JAKMAY010000469.1:0-2937 GCF_022015835.1 Streptomyces sp. ICN903
CCCGTCCCCGCGCCCGGCTCCCGGACGCCCCCACCGCAGGGCCCGGCGGCGGGTGCGCCGCGCCTCCTCGGTGCGGCCCGCGTACTCCTGGACCCTGGCCACCTCCTCCAGCGCCCGCGCGTACGCCTCCCCGTCCCGCAGCCGCCGGCAGGCCGCGGCACAGGCCCGCCAGGCCCGCAGGGCCTCCTCCCAGCGGCCCTCGCGCAGATGCGCGGCCCCGATCAGCCCGTGCAGCCGGGCCTCGCCGGCCGGCTCGCCGCGGGTCTGGCACAGCGCCAGCGCCCTGCCGTACCAGTCGCCGGCGCGCCGGTCGTCCCCCAGACTCGCGTAGGTGTCGCCCAGGGACTCCAGCGCCCGCGCGGCCGCCGCCGCGCTCCGGTCGCCACCGCGCCCGCCGTCGGCCCGGGCCGCCTCCAGCGCGGCGCGGTAGCGCGTCAGCGCCCGGTGCGGGCGGCCCGCGTGGGCGTCGAGGTCGCCGAGGTCGAGCAGGATCGCGGCGCGCTCGCCGTGCAGCCCGCGCCGCTCGGTGACCGGCAGCAGCAGTTCGTGGAGCCGGTACAGCTCGGGGGCGGCCGGCTCTGATCCCGCGTGCGAGGTCAGGGCCCCGGCGAGGGCTGCGGCCAGCCGCCGGGCCAGGGTGTCCAGTTCCCCGTCCCCCACGGCGGTGCGGGCGGCCGCGCGCAGGCCCGGCAGCCGGGGGCCGAGCCAGGCGGCAGCGGCGGCGCGGCTTTCGAAACGCAGGGCGCGCGGCAGCTCGGCCGCCGCCCGGCGTGCCGGTGAACCGGGCGGCTCGGCCGCTGCCCGGCAGGACCGCAGCAGCCGCACCGACCGCTCCAGCACCCGGGCCCGGGCCAGCCTCACGTCCTGCGGGCGCTCCCGTTCCTCCAGCACGGCCGCGAGGACGGGGGCGAGGCAGCCCGGGACCGTGTACAGCCCCGGAGTGGCGGTGGTGCGCAGCAGGCCGAGCCCGGTGAAGGCCTCCAGCGTGGCCGCGGCCTCGTCCGCCCGGCAGCCGGCGAGGGCCGCGGCGGTGTGGGCGTCGGCGAGTCCGGCCGGGGCGAGCGCCAGCAGACGCAGAAAGCGCGCGGCGGAGGGCGGCAGCGAGCCGTGGACCAGGTGGAAGGCGCGGACCAGCGGCCGGGCGACCGGAGCGGGACGGGTGCGGGGGCCGGGGACGGCGGCTCGCGCGAGGCCGGGAGGACCACCGGGAGGAGTGCCGAAGTGGCCGCCGGGCACCCGTCCCGACGCGTCCTCGGGTTCGTGGGCGTCGTCCGCCGCACCGCCGGGGAGGTCGTCGGGGAGGGCGGCGAACCGCCGGGCCGCCTCGGCCACGGACGCCGTGGGGTGGGCCGCCAGCCAGCCCCCGACCAGGGCGAGCGCCGCGGGACGCCCGCCGCAGGCCTCGGCCAGGGCCTCCGCCGCACGCGGGTCGACGGTGACGCGCGGGGTGTCTCCGGCCCGCTGCTCCAGCAGGGCGACCGCCGCGGCCGTGTCGAGCCCCTCCAGCGTGCGGGGCCGCACATCCGGAATGCCGGTCAGCGGACCGCGGGAGACGGCCAGCACGAGGCAGCCCCGGCTGTCGGGCAGCAGGCCGTGAAGCTGCTCGGGAGCGGCCACGTCGTCCAGCACAAGCAGGGCACGGAGGTCCGCCAGTGCGGTGCGCAGCGCCTCCGCGAGCTCCGCGTCCCCCGCCCCGGCGGGAGGAGCGGCCACGGGCCGGCCGACCGTGCCTCCCGCCGCGGCCAGTACGCGCAGCAGGTCGCGGGCGGTGCGTTCGGTGGGGACGGGGGTGCCGTCCGGGTCGCTGAGCCGGGCGCGCAGGATCCCGTCGGGGTAGTCGGCGGCCACCTGCCGCGCGAACTGCTCCGCCAGCGCGGTGCGGCCCGAGCCGGGCCGGCCCGCGACGAGCAGGACCCGGCAGCGGGAGGAGGTGCCGGGCCCGGCGTGCCCGGCGTCGGCGCGCAGCAGGTCCAGTTCGCGCCGCCGTCCGAGGAAACCGCCCGCCGCCCCGCCTCCGTCCACGGCTTCGGCGGACGGGGCCGGTCCGCCGGGGTGCAGCGCCTGATCCGTCACGGCTGGAAGGGTAGTTCACCACGGACGGTCCGCACCGGCGCCGCGCGCCCCGGGCGCGGAGCGGTCGCTCCGCGCCCGGGGCGCGCTCACGTTCCGGCCGTCACGGCCGGCCGCTCACGCCTGGAACGGCCTCGCGGGCCAGGGCGCCTCGGCCGGGCGCAGGGCCTCCAGACCGCCCTCGGTCCGTGCGGCGGTCAGCGCCAGGACACCGATCGCCAGGCAGTTGTTGTGCAGGTCCCCCGCCAGCACGCCGCGCACCAGCTGTGCCAGGGGCACACGGGCCACCTCCATGTCGGCCTCCTCGTCGCTGACCTCGAAACGCTCGCCGTCGGCGTCGGACAGACCGCGGGCGAGGAAGACGCGTACCGCCTCGTCACTGCCGCCGGGCGAGGTGTAGACGTCGGTCAGCACCCGCCAGTCCTCGGCCTTGACGTGCGCCTCCTCGTACAGCTCGCGCCTGGCGGCGCTCAGCGGGTTCTCGCCGGGTACGTCGAGCAGGCCGGCGGGGATCTCCCACAGCTTGTGCCGCACCGGGTGCCGGTACTGGCTGATCACCAGCACCCGGTCCTGCTCGTCGAGGGCGAGGACGGCCACCGAGCCGGGGTGGACCTGGTAGTCGCGGGCGGCGACGGAGCCGTCCGGCATCACCACGCGGTCGGTGCGCACACTGGTCTTGGCGCCCTCGAAGGGCGTCTCGGAGGCGGTGACCCGCCACTGCCGCGGGACGTCCCGCAGAGCCCCTGCTTCCTTCTCCGCCACGGCTCAGGCCCCCTCGCCCGCCGCGGCGGAGGCGGCCCGGGGGGACGCGCCGGAGTCCAGCTGCCGCTTCACGGCCGCGCCGACCAGGCCGGCGAAGAGCGGGTG
>NZ_JAKMAY010000047.1:0-26498 GCF_022015835.1 Streptomyces sp. ICN903
CCCCTGCGCCGGTCGCGGCGCACGGGGGGCGCCGGCGGGGTGCTCGCTCCAGACCTCGGCCGTCAGGCCCCCGGCGAGCACGGTGACGGCCTCGGGGGCGTACTCCCGCGAAGCGGGCACGATCAGGGCCGTCCGGGGCCGCGGGGCACCGTGCGGGACCGGTGACGGCAGACCGACCAGGAGCAGGTTTCCCACGATCGCCGTCCGCGCCGGGAAGGGGCCGCTCAGCCGGGGATGGGCGACGGCGGGGGTCTGAAGGAGCGTCTCGTAGAGCCGGACGGTGTCGAGGAAGTCCGCGTCGTCCACGGCGCGGCGGGCCAGGAGCCGTACGCCTGTGACCGGGAGGTCGGTGCGCGCCGCGCCGGGGGCCGCGGGGCGAGGGCGTTCACCGTCCCAGGGGCGGTGTTCGACCAGTTCGGCCAGGGTTCCGTCGGGATAGCGGACCCGGGCCCGGGCTCCCGGCAGGATGGGTTCGGGCGGTTCGAGAACGACGGTGCCGGTGTTCTCGAGCAGGTCCAGCTGCGCCTCCAGCGACGGCACGATCAGGGAGTAGGCGGTCTGCCGCTGGACCGGTGTGAAGGCACGGACACTGGCGATGAGCAGAAGACCGCCCACCGCGGCCAACTCCAGCCCGCCGAAGTCGGGGATGGGCATCCGCAGGTCGGCCGGCCTCCCCAGCAGGCGCTCGTAGTAGCCGATGTCCTCGTCCAGTTCGGCGGCGTCGATCAGCGAACGGGCCAGCAGCCGGGGTCGTTCCAGCTCGGAGGAGTCGGGGCGGGTACGGAACCAGCGTTCGGGGTTGGCGGGGCGCCGGGGCACGGGCATCGTCAGCCTTTCCTCGCTTCGTGGGCTGTGGTGGACCACCACGGCCGTGCCGTCAGCCCCCACGCCGCGAACTCCTCGGCGACCAGCCGGTGCAGGGAGGCGGAGTCGCCGAAGTGGGCGGGCATGCCGGTGACGGTCACCGTCATCCGGCGCCCCACGCGGAACAGGCACAGCGAAGCCCGCAGGCGGGCTCTGTCGGGGACCAGTCCGGGCACGTTCATGGTGCGCATGGCGACGGAGTCGGCCGGATGGCCGGCGAAGTGGGTCACGGCGTCCGACGCCTGCCCGAAGTTCGAGGCCACCACATCGGTCTGCTGCGCTCCGGGGTTCTTCAGGGCGGCGGCGTGGCGGGCGGGCAGCAGGTGCCACAGTGGTTCGGGCACGAGTGTGGCGCTGTGGGCGCCGGTGTCCCGCAACAGTGCTTTCGTCGCCTGCCGGGTGCCGCTCAGATCATCGTGGCGAGCGGGACCGCCGGGCATGCCGAGGGGGACGACGACCAGTGCGTTCGCCCGCTCGTCGTCCCCCTCTCGGCGCAGGCTCACCGGGATGCCGACCCGAATCCCGTCGCGGTCCGCGCGGGGCACGTGGGCCCGGACGAGGTTGGCGGCGATCTGCAGGAACAGGGTGTTGTCCGTCCCTCCGTGGCCGCGGGCGCACTCCCGCCACTGAGCCGCATCCACCGTGAAGATCGCCGTACTGAAGAACTGAGGCCGCGCCGACGGGGTGGCCGCGGCGGGGGTACGGCGCAGCTCGGCGCCGATCCGCGCGCGTCGGCGCGGATCGCGGGCCAGGCGCAGGAACCAGCCGGCCGTCCGGACGACGGCGCGGGCCGTCAGGCCGAGTGCCTCGGCCGCGTCGCTGTCGCGCGGTCCGCGTGGTCGGCGTGCGGGGGTACGGGCCGCGATCGCGTTGAGGAGACCCAGGCCGTCGCTGCGGAAGTGGGGCACGGTCAGGGAGACCAGGCTGCCCTCGTGGTAGGGGGCGGCGGACAGGCGCCACAGTTCCGTGGAGTCCGGGGCCAGCGGCACCCGGACCTGGGCGTCGATCCACTGGGGTGCGGTGGAGTCGGTCAGGGGCAGGTCGTCGAGGTGGAGTGGATGGGTGTTGGCGGCCGGCACCCATCTGCGGCGGGCGGCGGGCAGGTGTGCGCGTACCGCGCGGCGGCTGAGCAGGCCGCTGTCGAGACGCTGCCATTCGGCCTGCAGCGCCCGGGCGGGAACGGGAACGGGGAGACGCCACAGGACCTGGACGACACGGGAGGAGCCGAGGTCCGTCGCAGCCCGGTGGAGCATCTCGTCGGTGGAGTTCAGGCGCCAGGCCGTCGCGTCGTTCATCGGTTCAGCACCTCGAGAATCCTGGCCGCCGCGTGGCGGCCGACAGCGGGGGCGAGTTTGAACCCGCCTCCGTTCCAGCCGACGGCGGTGACCAGCCCGCGGGGCCGGGGCCAGACCGTCACCGTTCCCGGGCCGTCCGTCGCGAGGGTGTCGTAGGCGGTGACACCCCCCGTGGCGCGGGCGTGCGCCAGTCGCGGGCAGCGGTGCCGGACGACGGTGCGTACGCGGTGCTCCTCGGCGGCCGTGACGCCGGCGCGCACGGTGGCGGGGACGCCGGTGCGTGCGCAGGCCACACCGGCCAGTACGGTGCCGTCGGCGTCCCATCGGCGCAGCCACGCGCCGGTGGTTCGGTCGACCACCGTGGGCAGGTCGGCGGGAACCTCGGTCCGGAGCAGGCAGTAGCCGATCGCCCTGGTGCTCAGCGGCAGGTGCACACCCGCCGACGCGGCCAGGGCCGTGCTGCCGGCCCCGGCGGCGAGCAGGACCGCGTCGGCGTGCACGGGCCCGGTTGAGGTGTGCAGTCCCAGAACGCGCGAGGAGGAGTACAGCAGACCGGTGGCCCGGGCGGTGCGCAGGCTCAGCCGGTCGCCCGCGTCGCGCAGGATCGCCCGGGCCGTGTCCGCGGCCGGCAGCCATCCGGCCTGCGGTTCGAGGACGCCGAGCAGGTGGCCGGGCACGGTGAGGCCGGGAAACCGCCGGTTGACCTCGTCAGCGGTGAGGATGTCGGCCTTGTGCCCGGCGGCGTGGGCCGTCTCCAGGGCGGCCGTCGCCTCGGCCAGTCGGTTCTGGTCGATCAGGGTCAGGCTGCCGTCGGCGCGCACGGAGGGCCAGGTGCCGCGCCAGCCGCGCGCCTGGTAGCGGGCGCAGCCCTCGGCGGCCCAGGCGGCGTGTCCGCTCTCCGGTTCGAAGGCGCGCACCAGTCCGCCCGAGGCGCTGGTGGCGCCGCCGGTGGCTCCGGCCTCGTCGACGACGATCACGGAGGCGCCGCGGGCGGTGAGCCGTTCGGCGGTGGCCAGGCCGATGATTCCTCCGCCGACGACGGCGACGTCCGCCGCGGCGGGGACCGCGGTCATCGCAGGACCCGTTCGGCCAGGTGGCGCAGGGGTTCGCGCGCGTCGTGCAGCAGGAGTGATTCGGCGATGTCGGAGGCGCGCGCGGACAGCATGGCCAGGGCGCCGGCGTCGCCCATGCCGTGGCTGGCCTCGCACAGACCGTTGAGGTAGACCTTCAGGGGGCGTGGACTGGACTCGGGCGTCTTGAGTTCGATCGCGTAGTCGCGTCCCACCGCGGGGACGCCCTCCTCGTCCAGCGGCAGACGGTGGGCCACGCCTTCGAGCAGCGGGTGGTAGGGCTCGTCGCCCGGGCCGGTGCCGAAGTCCTTGAACCCGGTGGCCAGAACGACCACGTCGGCGTCGACGGTGTCCAGGGCGAGGTGGTTGACGTCGCGCAGCGTCAGGCGGTGGGCGCCGTCGCGGGGCGAGGCGTCGATCTCGGTGACCTCGGTGAAGGGCCGCAGGCGCAGGCGGTCCGAGCCGGTGAGCTCGTACTCGCGCTGGACGCCGACGAGCCGGTCGATCACATCCTGGTCGCAGGCGGCGTAGTTGATGGAGCGCAGCTCGGCGCGCAGGCGTCGTTTCACCGCGGCGGGCAGCGGGTGGAAGTAGTCCACGAACTCCGGCAGGAACACCTGGCGGCTGTAGGGGCTGGTGTCCTTCAGCCGGAAGCCGATGCTCCGGTGGATGGACGTGACCTGGCGCACGTTGGGGCGTTCCAGCAGGTCGAGCACGATCTCGATGGCGCTCTGGCTGGCGCCCACGACCGCCACCCGGATGTCTTGGTGCCCGAGGGCGCCGATGGACGACAGGTACCGGGTGGAATGGAAGACGGTCCCTCCCGCGCTCTTCGCGAAAGGAGCCGGGATGCGCGGGGAGCGGCCCGTGCCGATGACGACGGTCCGGCCGAGGTAGCGCCGGCCCTGCCCGGTCTCGACACAGAACAGTTCACCCCCGTCCTCGTCCTCGAGGAGGCCGAGCCGGGTGGCGCCGTGCCCGTAGTCCACCGAGTCGGAGAAGGCCCCGGCGACCCAGGCGAGGTAGCCGGCGTACTCGCGGCGCAGGGGGAACTTGGCGTTCAGGTGGAGGTAGTCGGTCAGGGCTCCGCGTGAGGCCAGGTACTTCACGAAGGTGTGGGGGCTGTCCTGGTTGCGCTGCATGACCAGGTCGCGGAACGGGTTGTTCTGGATGTCCGCACCGGGCAGGAGTTGTTCGTCCTGCCACTGGAAGCGGTCGGAGCGCTCGATGAAGTGAGCGCCCGCCAGGCGGCCGAGTTCGTCGAGCATCACGGCCAGGGAGAGGTTCGCCGGCCCGAAACCTATGCCCAGAATGGGGTAAACCTGTTGCTTCGTCACTGGTCACGCATCCTCGACTCGTCGTGCATGCAGGAACACGGGGAGACGGCGGGGCGCCGGTGGTGTGTTGCGCCGGGGCGGCACAGGCGCCCTCGCGGTGCCTGTGGGCCCGTCTCGCGCAGGCCCCGTCTCGTGGCGGGGCGGCCGGGGCGCGGAAGGGCGTCCCTCGCCCGGCGGGGTGCCGGGTGTTCCGGCACCCCGCCTGCGGTGCGGGCCGCGCCTGCCGGCGCCGGGCCGGTGGTGGACCTCAGGAACTCTGCAGGGTCGTCTCGGTGATCTCGTTCGCGTCGTTGACGTGGACGACCCGGGACTTGAAACCGCCCCGCTCCTCCTCGGTCAGCTGCGCGTAGCTGATGATGATGACCTTGTCCCCCCGCTGGACGAGACGGGCGGCGGCCCCGTTGATCACGATCTGCCCGGCCGGGGGCTCGGGGGAGTCGTCCAGGATGGTGTAGGTCTCGAACCGGGCGCCGTTGTTGATGTTGACGATGTGGACCAGTTCGTGGACGCCTATCCCGGCGGCCTCGAGCAGTTCCGGCGAGATGGTGATGGAACCGACGTAGTTGAGGTTGCTGTCGGTGACGGTCGCACGGTGGATCTTCGAGTGCATGAAGGTGCGCAGCATGACGCGACTCCTTTGTGGCAGGTGGTGTACCGGTCGGCCTGGGAAGAGGGGTACGACGGGCCGGTGCGGGGCGGGGTCAGGCGGCCGGTGCGCCGTCCCGCGCACCGGAGGGTGGGATGCGGTCGGCCGCGAGCCCCGTGAAGGCTCCGGGAGGCCGGTGGTCGAGTTCCGCCAGCAGGGGCGGGGCTCCCACGGTCGAGGGGGCTCCGAAGGCGTTCGACACCTGCTCGCACAGATCCGGGGTGAGGGGCCAGGCCAGGGTGCGCAGGGTCCACAGGAACTGCAGCGCGCCGCAGATGTCGCCGGGGTCGTCGGCGTCCAGGTCCGCGCAGCGCAGGGCCAGGACCTCCAGGTGCAGGGCGAGTGCCTCGGCTGCCTTGCGGATGGAGAAGGTTTCCAGCCGGTAGGCGTCCTCGAAGCGTCGGCGCGACGCCGCGAGCGCGGTCCTCCACCAGGTCGAGGGCTCGGCGTCGACGCGGCGCCCGGCCGCAGTGGCGGTGAGGGTCTCGGCGACGGTCTTCAAGGGGGCGTCGAACCGGGTGGCCAGGGTGAAGGCGGCCACCGGCTCGCTGAACTCGGACTGCTGCAGTTCCGGGCTGGTCAGGGACAGCACGAAGCGGGTGCGGTCGCGGCCGACGCTTTCCAGGAACTCCCCGGCCCAGCGCACATCCCCCTTGCTGGTGGAGAACTTGCGGCCCTCCAGCAGGTAGTACTGGTTGGTGAGGGTGCGGGTCCGGGGCAGGTCGACCGGCAGTCCGTGGCGGGCCGCCAGCAGCGACAGCGCCACGTAGACGAACGCGTTGTAGAAGCCGTTGTCGATGCCGATGAACTGGACCAGTTCGTCGCAGCCGGCCTGACGGCCCTCACGGGCCCGCCGCAGCCAGTACACGTGTCCCACGTAGATCTCCGGCCAGGCGTTGATGGCCTGGGGGAGGTCGTTGGGCGCGTCCCAGTCCACCGTGATCCCCCAGGTGCCGGGGTAGGTGACCGGTATGTACGGCAGAGGGCCGGCGAGGGACTGGGCGACCACGTGGTCCAGGTCGGGGCGCAGCCTCACGTCCGAGGACCGGTACCAGTCGGTGAGCATCGTCCGGTGGCGTTCCAGGTCCAGGACCCAGATGGGGACCCGGCGAGTGGGCAGGGCCGAGGCCGAGCCGGCCACGGACAGCAGGGCGCCGGGGAGGTTGTAGAGGCCGCACGCCTCGCAGACCCCGGCCCGGGCGTGCGCCAGGCAGGTCGGGCAGCGCCCGGTGACGAAGGCCTCGGCCTTGTAGGTGTCCGAGGCCGCGTCGTAGGGCAGGTCCACCTCGCGGCGGTCGAAGGCGCCGTGCCGCCACAGGCCGGTGAAGAAGTCCTTGACGAAGGCGGTGTAGTCGGAGTCGGGACGCTCGAAGAGGTCGACGTCGACGCCCGCCAGTTCGAGGGTCTTGGTCACGCTGTCGAAAGCGTGCCGGATCAGCGACTCGGGATCGGTGCCGAGCCGCTCGGCCGTGGTGACGACATAGGTCTGGTTGTCGTCGGTGCTGGTGCCGAAGGCCACGTCGTGTCCGTGGATCTTCTGGGCTCGTGCGCACACGTCGCTGCCCAGCACCGGCCCCGACAGGTGTCCCAGATGGAGGTCACCGTTCGGGGTGGGCGGGGAGAAGGTGACGTTGATGCGCCGTCGACCGGGTTCGGTGCCGCGCGGGGCGTCGGTCATGGAGGACTTCCCCTCACTGTGCGGGCTGGAGCCAGTAGATGCTGACGAAGGTCAGCGGGTCGTCCGGGCTGGTGTTGGTGACGACGTGGTTGGTGCCGTGCGGGATGTAGATGACGTCGCCCGGCGCGACGTCGCGCTCCTCGTCGCCGATCCGCGCGTGCCCGCGGCCGCTGATGAAGATGAACGTCTCGTCGGTGTCGTGGCCGTGCGGGGTGCTGGACTCCTCGGGCCGGATGGAGCACAGGGTGCTGTTCCAGGGCGGGGTGACGACGCCGTCCCAGGGGTAGAGCTGACGGATGTCGCAGCCGTTCTTGCGGATCAGCTCGTCGCCGGCGGCGGTCCTGATGTGCATGTGGTTCCTCCCGTATGCGCGTTCGGTGTACGCGTCGCCCCCGGTGCGGGGCGGCGTCCTGTGCTGGTGGGTCGTCCTTGGGGCGCCCTGGTCATCCCAGGGCGAGGAGGCGCTCGATGACCTGGGGCTCGAAGGACTCGGCGGGCACCTGGAAGGGGCCCTTGAAGGTGGCCAGCCGCGATCCCGCCAGTACGGGGTCGGTGGGCCACACCTCCGCGTACGCCCTGCGGCGGGCGATGCCGCGAGGGGTGAAGGTCATGTTCATCGCGGTGCGCACGGAGCCGGAGATCCGCAGGCGGTGCATGCGCACCTCGCGTTCGCGGGCGTAGGGATGGAGGATCTCCGGGTCCCAGGTGCCGGATGAGCGCAGGCAGTCGCGCACCATGCGCGCGTCCCGCAGCGCGATGGACAGCCCCTGTCCGACGACCGGGTCGGTCCACCCGGCGGCGTCCCCGACCAGGACCGCTCCGGGCGCGATGGGCGTATCGGCCCAGGCATCGTTCATCGGGTAGAAGGCGCAGATCGCGGTAGGGGTGGCCTTGGCGAACATCTCGCTGTCGGGGATGCAGTGGAGCCGGAAGGCCTGAAGGAAATCGGTGTGGCGGTTCGGCCCGGCGAAGCGGCCCTTCTGCGAGACGTCGTGCAGCAGGTACAGACGGGCACGGGCTCCTTCGCGGGGGAAGACGAAGTAAAGCAGGTCGCCTTCGGTGCCGATCGAGGTGACGTTCACGGGCCAGTCGTGCAGGTCCTCGACGAGCATCCCGCCGCCGAGGGAGTTCGGCGGGGTCTGGGTCAGGCCGATGCCCAGCTGGCGGCGCACCGTGGACATCCGCCCGTCGGCTCCGACCACCAGGCGGCAGGGGACCTCGTACTCCATGTCGTTGTGCTCGTAGCGCACGGTGGGCTCAAGGCCGCCGGTGACCAGGACGTCACCCACCCCGCGCACGACGGTGGCGCCTGCTTCCCGGGCCGCGCCGGAGAGCGCCTCGCATGCCTCGGGATGTCCGACGTCGAGGACTCCCCGTATTCCGGGGAGCATTTCGTCCAGGTGCAGGGCCCTGGCTCTGGCGGTTTCCGGTTCGACTATCTCGTCGAAACCGATGAAACGGTCGACATAGGTACCGCCGGCTTTGAGAATGCACTCCTCAAGCCCCAGCCGGATGAGTTCCTCGACTCCCCAGCAATTTATTACCTCGCCTCTGACCTTGTCCCGGTAGACGGTCTGCCGCTCAAGAAGGAGCACCTGGTGGCCGTCGCCGGCAAGGGCCGCCGCTAGCGCGGATCCGGCGATCCCGCCGCCGACGACGACTGCGTCAATGCGTTCAGATTTCGCCATGAATCCTCCTGGGGACCTTTGGTCGGGGGTTCCAAACAATGGCGGCGGGACCTCAGCCGGGCTGTCGTTCCAGTTGGCTTCGGACGTAATCCTTGCCATTGCCGGGAGATCGAGCCAGAGGAATAAGCGACATCCGCCGTCCACTTTGGGTCATGCCATCGGCAAGTAAGAGCGGATCGAGTCGTTCGGCGAAAAGGAGAGCATGGCGAAACACCCCCGGGGGTGCTCCGGGGGTCGGCGTGCCGTACGGGGTGTGCTCCTGCGGGCGGGCGGCGCGCCCGTCACTCCCGCGGGCCGTTCCTGTGACGGGGGTGGTCCGGGCACAGGTTTCCCCATCGCTCCCGCGGCGGCAACGCCGACTTGCTCAAGTCTCGAACGGGTGCCGGGCGCCGGGCACGGAGGTGACCGCCGCGCCGCGTCCCGGCAGGGTCACGAGTCCGGTGGGCCGTGGCCGCGGCCGGTCCGGTGTGTCACATGTCGCGGTCGGCACAGATACCGCGCAGAGCGATGTCCCACAGCTGCTGGAGTTGCTCCGCGGCGTCCGGCTCCCGCGCGGCTTCGAGGGCGGCACGGGCGGCCATCTCGGCCCCGGTGAGCAGGTACGTCGCGAGGTTGGCCACCGCTGCGGGGGGTGTGCCGGCGCGCAGTTGTCCCATGCGCTGAGCCCGGTGGGCGAGTTCGCGGACGGCCGGCAGCCAGCAGGCCGGCCAGCCGGGATGGGCGCCGGGCCGCTCACGCGCCAGACGGGCGGCCGACCGCACGGCGGCGTCGTCCTCGAGGAGACGGGCCAGACGCACGGTCAGCTCGACGACGAGGTCGAGCGCGGGGCGCGGGGCGGTCCTCACGCGGTCGACGACGGCGCGGACCGTCCCGCACCCACGGTCCTGGACGGCATCGGCCAACTCGCTCTTAGAACCGAAGTGGAAGGTCAGGGCACCGGTCGTGATGCCCGCGGCCCTGCACACCCGCACCATTGACGTGCCGGCATAGCCGTGGTGGTCGAACTCCGTGGCGGCTGCGTCCACCAGGGCCTGTCGTGTTCGCGCTGCTCTCGCCTGCATGTGATGCTCCGTGGTGCTAGCTGATCGTCGGGGCCGTTGCCGAGGTGAACTTCCACACCGCGAGGCCGCGGTCACGCGACGGGAGCGCCCTCGGCACCATGGGCGCGGAGCGCACCGGTGTCGCGATGCCGTCGGCTTGGCGCGCGGCACGGGGGCCGACGTGGGCTCCTCGGGCGATCCCGCAGGTGGGGAGCACAGCGTCGCGTTCGCGCGCCAACCGCATCAAGCCCGGCTCCCCGCCGTGGGAGGCCGAGGTGATCTGTTCCGGCCAGCGGCGGACGCCCTGGTTCCGCGTAGACGACGGTTTGCCCCGGCGCATGTTGTCCGATTCCCGCCCCACTCAAAACATAGTTGACCCAATTATTCTATGGCGGCCGAAGAGGCGTCTCCCAGGGAAAGGACCGCCATGTCATCACTCCCTCCGACCTCCGCCGACGCGCCAGTTCCCCCCGACCAGTTCCCCGGCTTCGTGGACAGGGTGTTCGCTCATCTGCAGCGCGCGGACCAACGGCGCTGGGGGCACGCCTACCTCCTGGGTTTACTGACCACGCCGGGCAAGAAGACCGTGCGTCGCCTGGCCGCCGCCGTCACGGACTCCCCGACGGCGTCGCAGTCCCTGCAGCAGTTCGTCAACTCCAGTCCCTGGGAGTGGGAACCGGTCCGGCACGAAGTGGCCCGGTGGGCCGAGGAGCGGCTCAGACCCCGTGCCTGGACGATCGCGACGACAGTCCTGCCCAAACGCGGAGATCATTCCTGCGGGGTGCACCGGCGGTTCGTTCCGCGTCTGGGCCAGACCGTCAACTGCCAGGTCGGTGTGGGGCTCTTCCTGTCCGACGGCGGATCCGCCGTGTCCGTCGACTGGCGTCTCCACCTACCGGCGCGCTGGATGCTCCCGCACCTCCGCCAACAGGTCCGTATTCCGGATGACATCCGTCCGCAGCCGGTGTGGAGCGACGCCTTCGACATGGTGGACCGGCTGCGCCGGCACGCCGGGGTGACCCCGCTCCCCCTCGTGGCCGACCTGCGGGACGGCAGGCGGGCGGGAGACCTGGTGCGCCTGCTGGCCCGTCAGCGGAACGACTTCGTGGTCGCCGTGTCGGCCGACTTCCCGGTGCTGCCCCTCAACGCGGCCGGACGGGCCCCGTACTCCCCGACGGCGCCGGGCATCCGGCACGGTCTGCCTTCGGCCGGGGTGGTACGCGCGGGGTCCGTCGTCGGTGGCTGCCTGCGCGGTACGCACCTGAACGCGGGCGCACCGGCCGACCTGGTCCACCTGACCGCCGCGGCGACGCCCGGTGTCCGGGAACGGCGCGTCTACCGTCTGTTCACCGACCGGCGCCGGCCCTCCGTCGTGTGGATCACGAACATGGTGCGCCACCGCGCCGCGGAACTCTCCTCACTCGTCGGGTGCTGGACCGGCACCGCCGACGCGGTACGCGACCTGAGGCAGGACTTCGGTCTGCTGGACTTCGAGGGCCGCTCCTATCCGGGCTGGCACCACTACATGACCCTGGTGGCCGCCGCCCACGCGTACCGGACACTCCTCGGCTCGCCACCCCGCTCCCCCGCCCGGGAACTGGAGCCGGTACCGGCCTGAAGGCGTCTCACTCCGGCCGCGCACGTCCGCCCCCCGGAAGAGGAGCGCCGCGCGACGCGGTTCGCGGCATCCCGCTTCCCGCCCCCGCTCCTCTCCGCCGTGCCGCTCAGACGGCGCCCACCCCACCGTCCACGGCGATCTCGGCTCCGGTGACGAACGAGGCGAGATCGCTGCACAGCCATGCCGCGGCGTTGGCCACTTCCGCGGGCCGGGCCAGCCTCCGCTGGATGGCCCGCGCTCCGGAGGGCCTTCCCGCGGCCTCCCGGCGGTCCTTCCCCTGTTCCATGAGCGGGGTCCTGGTGCTGCCGACGACCAGGGCGTTGACGCGGATCCCCTGCTCTCCGTAGTCGGCCGCCGCTGCCTTGGTCAGTCCCAGGACGGCGTGCTTGGCCGCGACGTAGGGAGCCACCGCGCCGGTGGCGAATCGCCCCGCGGTACTGGAGGTGTTGACGATGGACCCACCCGCCCCCTGGTCGATCATGACGGGGATCTGGTGACGCAGGCAGTTCCAGACACCGCGCACGTTCACGTCCATGATCCGGTCGTACATCGCGTCGGGGACCTCATGGACCGCGAATCCCGCCGTTCCCCATCCCGCGTTGTTGAAGGCCGCGTCCAGCCGGCCGAAATGGCGCACGGCCTCGGCGACGACGTGCCGTACGTCGTCGGCCGACGTCACGTCACCGGGCACGGCGAGCGCGCGCGTTCCGCCGGCGGTGAGTTCGTCGGCGAGCTCCTCTATCAGCGCGGCCCTGCGCGCCATCAGCACCACATGCGCGCCCTGTGCGGCGAACACCCGCGCGGCGGCGGCGCCGATCCCGCTGGACGCTCCGGTGATCATGACGGTCCTGTCCGTGAGCATGCGCGCCCCCGTCGTGTGAATGCTCCTGCGGCGAATGGAGATTGCCGCAGGAGCATAGTTCTCACGGCCCGTGTCCCGCTTGGGCGTTCGACGCCGCGCCCGCGGGCTCCTGCCGGGGCCGGCCGCGGGCTTCGCTCAGCTCGATCCTGGCGAGCGTGGACGGTGTGGCTATGGCCGGGAGCAGGCAGCGCCACATGTCCATCACGCGCCAGGGCAGATCCGCCCGCCCCGATTCCAGATAGGCGTGCATCTGGGCTCCGGTGCAGGCGTTGACGATCAGCCGCGCGATGGCCTCCACGTCCGTGGCCGCGCGCACCTCCCGCCTGCGCTTGGCGAGAGCCAGTCCCTCGGCCACGACATGGCTCCACTGCCGGTGGGAGTTCTCCCCGGAGCCCGCGAAGAGCTCCTGCTCCATCACGAGCCGTGCGCCCGCCAGCAGGAAGACGTCCTCCAGCACCTGGTGGGCCCAGCTGACGGTGACGTCCACCACGTACTGCAGTCCCGTCGAGTCGAACGGTGTGACCACCCTGTCGGGCTGCTGCTGGACGATCACCCGGGCGAGTTCCTCCTTGTTCCTGAAGTGGAAGTACACCGCGCCCAGGGTCACTCCCGCCCGATCGCCGATGCTGGTGAGCGTGGCTCTCGAGAATCCCCGCTCCGCGAACACCTCCGCCGCCGCCCGCAGGATCTCCGCACGCGTGCGCAGCGCCCTCTTCTGCTGCAGCGCGGCTCGCCCGCCCGCTCCCCGAGCCATGTGATGCCTCATTTCCTTCTCGACAGAGAACATAGTCGTATTTATTTTTATGTTCGAGTGTCTCCAAAAGGAGACATGACACGAACGATGACGTTCCGGGAAGGATCACATGACTCTCGGCACCTCCCCCCTCCTCCCCGACCTCGGCCGATGCGTGGGCAAGACCGACCCTGCCGAGGTCCTCGTCACGGGCTGGCTCCCGAACCATGACGGAACCTATGCCGTCACCGCGCACTGGCCCGGGGTCCACCGCTTCTACACCCTGACATCAGAAGCGCACGGCCCCCACCTGTTCACCGAAAGCGTCCGCCAGGCCCTGGCCCTGTTAACCCACGCCGCCTTCGACATCCCCGTGAGCTACCGGCTGGGCTGGGAGAGGTTCACCTCCACTGTGGCGTCCGGCGCCCTGCGCACCGGAGCGGACACGGCGGCGGTGCGCCTCGTCGTCGCCTACGAGCCCATCACGCGCCGAAGATCGGGGACCACACATCTGAGCGCCTCGGTCACCGCCGAGCTCGGGGAGAGCCTGCTGGGCAGCGCCCGGGTACGGTACACGGCTTATCCCCCGGCCATCTACGACCGGCTGCGCGGCCGGTACGCGGACGCCGGGCAGGCCTGTGCCCGGGCACTTCCCGTTCCGTCCCCCGTGGCACCCTCCCTGACGGGGCGCCGACGGCCTTCGGATGTCGTCCTCGCGACCGGCGACGGCCCCCGGAGCTGGAATCTGAGGATCGACACCGGTCATCCGGTCCTCTTCGACCACCCCCACGACCACGTACCCGGCATGGTGCTGCTCGAGGCCTGCGGCCAGGCCGCGGTGTCCGCCGCCAGGCCCCATCCGACGACTCCCGTCGCCTTCGACACCACCTTCTCGCGCTACGTGGAACTCGACCGGCCGTGCCGCGTCGTCGCGGAGGACACCGCCCCCGCCGGCCAGGACCGGGGCCTGCGCCACATCCGCGTCACCGGTTCGCAGGACGGCAGGCAGGCCTTCTCCTCGACCGTCACCCTCCAGTCCGTGACCACACCCCTGGCAACGGGATCCGTCACCGTCTGACCGTGGTCACGGATCCGGGCGGGCACGACCCGCCGGTTCGTACGAGCCCCGCGCGGTTCGCGCCGCGACCTCCCGCACTCCGGTGGCGGTGACGCCCCCGCCGCCCCGGACGCCTGTCGCGCCCGGGGCGGCCCCACGCTCCCCACCGGCCGCCACGAGCCGGGCGACGGGCACGGTCAGCAGGGCGGTACCGCACAGGGCCGGCCACAGCACGCCGTACCCGGCAGTCGGCCGTCCGGAGAAGGACGGCCGGCGGCGCGGATACCGACTCGGCACGCGCCACCGGCCGGCGGGGAGCGCGGAATCTCAGGAAGGGGAGGGCCCGAGCCGGTCCGCCAGCGCGGCAAGGGCCTGCGTGCCCACCAGATCCCCCGGCAGCAGCGGCACCTCCAGCAGGGGGACGTCCGGGACCCGCTGCCGCAGCCGGGCAAGATGCTCGTCCTCCAGCCTCCGCCGGCGGTCGAGCAGCTCACCGGCGTTCGCCGGAGAGCGGCGGTTGGCGACGAGCGCGGCCACGTCGACACCGAGACCGGTCAGCTTCTCGTACACCTCCACGGTCTCGGCGATCGGGAGCACTTCGGCGGTCAGTACGAGCACGAATCCGGTCCGCACCGGGTCCGCCACCACCTCGCGCAGCCGGGAGAAGCGGTCGCGCCTGCGCAGCAGGATCCGGCGCAGCTCGGCGTCGCGGTCGCTCTCCCCGCCACCGCCGAGACCGCGCACCGCGGCACCGAAACGCTCGGACCGGTCGCGGTTGGCGAGCAGGGCCTGGGCCCAGGAGGTGAGCTGCTCGGGCAGCGCGAGCAGCCGCAGCGTGTGCCCGGACGGCGCGGTGTCGAAGACGACCAGGTCGTAGGCCTCCTCCCCGACCTCCACCGCCTCGGCGATCCGCTCCAGCACCGCCGACTCGTGGGTGCCGGGCGCCTGCCGGGCCAGTCGCAGGTGCCGGGCGGCCGGTGCGTGCATCCGTTCGGGGAGCAGCCGCCGCATCGTCTCGGCGACCGCGGACAGGTGCTGCTCGACCGTGCGCTCCGGGTCGATCTCCAGCCCGTCGACGTGGCCGGCCGCCCCGGCCCGGGGGGCGAGGTCCCCCGGGCCGACGAGGCGCACGGGCTCGTCGCCCACGGGGCGGCCCCAGAGGTGGCCGAGGTTGTGGGCGGGGTCGGTGGAGACCAGCAGCACGCGTGCGCCCGACCGGGCACGGCCGAGGGCGAGCGCCGCGGCGACGGACGTCTTGCCGACCCCGCCCTTGCCGCCGACGAAGACGACCCTGCGCGAGGTGATGAGGTCTAGCAGCACCCGATGTGCTCCAGTGGCGAGCGGTCCATGCCCATACGGCGGTGCCAGGCGTGGAAGTCCTCGTAGAGGGCGGGCATCAGCTCGGCGGTGTAGTACGCCGCCGGGTCCGGCACGCCCAGTGCCTCCGCGAGGACCACCATCCGGAACAGGTCGTCCTCCTCGCGCCGGGCGCGGGCGAGGGTACGCCGGTAGGGACCGGCGTAGAACTCCTCCAGCCCGGCCCGGAACGAGGCCCAGCGGGACGTCACTTCGTCAGCTCGCCCTTCTCGGTCACATCGGCGTCGAGAGCCTCCGGCGGTTCCCGGGACGCCCGCCGCATCGCGACGACCGCCTCGAAGGCGACCCACAGGGCGGCGACGATGATGACGAGGTCGATGATCAGCAGCAGCCAGTCACGGGCCTCGTAGAAGTCGCCGAGCTGCACGATCGCGGCCCAGAACGACATGACGAACACGACCGCGAGCGGGATCAGCGCGGGCACCGGGTTGCGCCGCTTGCGGATCAGCATGACGGCGACGATGGACAGTGTCAGAGAGGCCAGCAGCTGGTTGCTGGTTCCGAACAGCGGCCAGATGCGCAGGCCGCCCTCGCCCCCGGCGCCCTGGCTGAAGGTGAGTCCCGCACCGACGGCGAGCGTGATGAGCGTGCCGGCGACATTGCCGATCCTCACCTTCGCGACCTCGCCGGCCTCCTGGACGACGAAGCGCAGCAGACGCACGCCGGTGTCCATGGTGGTGGCGGCGAACAGGATCGCCATGGTGGCCAGGACCGTGGAACTCAGCGACACGGGCAGGCCCAGGCCACTGTTGAGGATCGCGCCGCCGCCCTCGACGAACGCCCCGACGCCGCCCTGGCCGAAGGCGCTGTAAACGGCCTCCCAGTCGGCCAGGGTGCGGTAGCCCGCGACGGCGGCGATGATCGCGCCGAGCGCGAGCAGGCCCTCGCCGACCGCGCCGAAGTAGCCGACGAAACGGGCGTCGGTCTCCTTGTCCAGCTGCTTGGAGCTGGTGCCGGAGGAGACCATGCCGTGGAAACCGGAGATCGCGCCGCACGCGATGGTGACGAAGAGCAGCGGCACAAGACTCGGGGTGCCCTCGGGCACGGCGTCGTTGAAGGCCGGGGCGACGATCGCCGGGGCGCTCAGCAGCACCGAGACGAACAGGATGCCGAGCCCGACGAAGAGCTGGACGCCGTTGATGTAGTCACGGGGCTGGAGCAGCACCCACACCGGCAGCAGGGAGGCTATGCCGGCGTAGACGAAGAGGGCGATGATCCAGAAGGTCGCCGGAGACATGCCCAGGATCGGGTCGGGCAGTTCCACCGGGACGGCGTCGCCGAGGAGGATCAGGCCGTAGAGCGCCGCGACGCCGACCACGGTGACCAGGCCGAGGCTCATCTTGTAGCGGTAGACCGCCTGGCCGATCAGCAGCGCCACCGCGACCGCGCCCCAGGCGGGGATCACCGCCGAGGGTGTGGAGATCAGCAGGTTCTTGATCACCACCGCGAAGGCCGCGACCACCATCAGGAGCAGCAGGAAGATCACTACGAGGAAGAGGTTGGCGCCCCGGCCGCCGATGTAGCGGCCGGAGAGCGTGCCGATCGAGCGGCCCTTGTTGCGCGCCGAGGCCCACAGGGCGCCCAGGTCGTGCATGCCCGCGAAGAAGACCGTGCCGAGGGTGACCCACAGGAACGCGGGCAGCCATCCCCAGATGACGGCGACCGCGGGGCCGACGATGGGCGCCGCGCCCGCGACCGAGGTGAAGTGGTGTCCCCACAGCACGAATTTGTTGGTCGGGACATAGTCCACGCCGTCCTGCAGTTCGTGCGCGGGCGTCCGAAAGGACGCGTCGAGCTTGTAGACCCGGTTGCCCAGGAATCTCGAGTACAGGACGTATCCGCCCGCGAACATCGCGAGGCCGATCAGGAGCAGGGGAAGCGCATTCATACGAGAGGCCCTCTGGGGTCTGGAAGACGGGGTGCCGGTCCGCCCGAGACGTGCGCCCGGCAGGCAGACAGCGAAGACGGTGGAGCGTGGCCTTCCTCGGCCGGGGCGGGCCGGCGGCCGGGATGGGGAAACCGGCCACTTGCACCCCTTTCGTGCGTTTTGGCGGTGAATTCGGACGTGGTGCGCCGCTCCTGGGCGGCGGCCGTGCCGCGGCCCTCGGTGAACAGCTCGCCAAGACGAAGACCGGCCCCGGTCACCCCGGCGGCACTGCTTCCGCCGTGCACGTCGTGGTCGGCGTCGCCGCCTGCTGCGACCTCAGTACCGGATTTACCGATCTTGACCGAAAACGCTCCCTCCATAGTCCGTTCATGCTAAGCGACCGATCAGGCGATGAGGAGCCCCTGGAGACCGGTGACGACCAGCACACCGGACGGACGCCGCGTCGCCGCCGAACGCTCTCACCGGAGCGCGGAGGTCCCCGCCCACCGACCGTACGACGCCCCCGCGGCATGTTCCGGGCGGTGCGGCTGCGGCCGGAACGGAGGGCTGCCCTCTGAGGAGCGGCCGGGCGGCTGTGCGTTTCCGGGCTCCTGGGCAGATGCGCACTTCATCGCGCCGGACGGCGGCGGCGCGCCGATGCCGGGAACGAGTGGGGCGGACAGCCGTTGCCGGGCGCCCGCCCCGAGGCGGGTCAGCCGTTGTAGGGGGCCGCGACGTCGAGGACCCAGGTCACGCCGAAGCGGTCGGTGAGCATGCCGTACAGCGGAGCCCACGCCGCGGGCTCCAGCGGGCGCAGCACGTTCGAGCCGTCGGCCAGGCGATGCCACAGGGCGCTGATCTCCTCGGCGTCCTCGCCGCGCACGGACACGAAGAACGGGTTGGCGCCCCGCTCGTACGGCATCGCCGAGGGAACGTCGTAAGCCATCACGCGGAAGCCGTTACCGGCGACGACCTGGCCCCACATCACCCAGTCGGCCTCGCTGTCGTCCTGGACGTTGCCGGCGTCCTTGTAGGTCACCGCGACGGTGTGCCCGCCGAAGACGGACTGGTAGAAGTCCAGCGCCTCGCGGGCCGAGCCCCGGAAGTTCAGATGCGTGGTGGTGGTGACGGACATGGTTCTGCTCCTACCTGGAAGTGAGCCGGATGGGGCGCATGCGGATGACGGGCGGGATGCCCTGATCCGAGATCCGTGGATCAGCGTGGCGCCCGTACAGGACAGGGTGTGTCCTGTACTTCCCGCACCATGGAGGCATGCGGAAAACGTCCTCACGGCTCCTGGCCCTGCTCTCCCTGCTCCAGGTACGACCGGGGTGGAGCGGAGACGACCTGGCCGAGCGGCTGGAGGTCACCGTGCGCACCGTGCGCCGTGACATCGACCGCCTTCGTGCGCTGGGCTACCCCGTCGCCACGGACAGGGGCCCCGGCGGGGGATACCGTCTGCGCCCCGGATCGCAGATGCCACCACTGCTCTTCGACGACGAGCAGGCCATCGCTGTGGCCGTCGCGCTGCAGAGCACCGTCCAGCCCGCGATCGCGGAGGACGCCGACCGGGCGCTCGCAACGCTCCGGAACGTCCTCCCTCCGCGTCTGCGGCAGCGCATCGACGCACTCCGCATCACCACCGTCCGCCCACCCGAGCCCGGTGCCATGCCGGCCCGTGCCCTGGATCCGCTCACCGCCTTGAGCACCGCGATCCGGCGCCGCGAGGAACTGCGACTGGACTACACCCCGCACCAGGGGGCCGCACCACAGCGACGCCGGGTGGAACCCCACCACCTCGTGGCCTGGCGCACCCACTGGCACCTGCTGGCCTGGGACCTCGACCGCGACGACTGGCGTGCCTTCCGCACCGACCGCATAACCCCTCGCACGCCGACGGGTCCGCGCTTCGACGTACGCCAGGTGCCGGGCGGGGACGTCTCCGCTTTCGTCACCAGCCGGTTCCGGGGCTCCGACGGCACCGATGCCGCCTGGCCCTGCCAAGGCGAGGCCATCCTGGACCTTCCCGCCTCGGCAGTCGTACCCCACACCGCCGATGGCCTCGTGGAACCGCTCGGTCCCACGCGATGCCGCGTCATCACGGGATCCTGGTCCTGGACCGCCCTTGCCGCCGGCCTCGGCCGCTTCGACGCGAACCTGCACGTCATCGGCCCGCCGGCCCTCCGCGAAGCCTGCGCCGCACTCGCCCGCCGCTACGCCGCCGCAGCCACCGAGCCCGACCGGCCGGACGTACCCGACGAGTGACGGGCCGAGAACTCACGCCTTCAGGGACATCCCGCGGCGCCTTCCGGCACCACCTCGGCGACAGCTCTTCACCGGATCGTCGCCGCCCTCCGCGCCGCCCGCTGCGCACAAAGGCGCGTGTCCGGGACGACCAACCCCTCCGACCGGGTGAGAACCAGCCCCCAAGCCCATCAACCGCCCCCTCACCGGCGGAACTTCTCCCGCGCGGCCCGGAACCGGGCGGAGGGCCTCGACCGGTTCCGGCCCCTCCCCCACCCTCCGGTGCCCCCGGGGACATCTTCGGCGGCGGGGCGGGCAGACATTTCCGGAGGCCTTCCGCTGACGGCCGCCCGGCGGGCAGTGGCGGGCCCGGCACTGCCCGCCCGGTGGTCCTTGGTGCCGGTCCTCCGACATGGGAGCGCCGCACGAGCAGCCACGGACGCCATCAGGTGACCGGCCCCCTCCGACACCCCGATCACGCCCTGAGGAGAGACGTGGCATTCGCCCGGAACACCGCCGACTGGTGGCGCGACGCCGTCATCTACGAGGTGTACATCCGCAGCTTCGCCGACGGCGACGGCGACGGCATCGGTGACATCGCCGGAGTGCGGCAGCGCCTCCCCTACCTCGCCGCGCTCGGCGTCGACGCGCTGTGGCTGACCCCCTGGTACCCGTCCCCCATGGCCGACGGCGGCTACGACGTCGCGGACTACCGGGACATCGACCCGGTCTTCGGCACGCTGGAGGACGCGCGAGCGCTGGTGGAGGAGGCGCACGAGCACGGACTGCGCCTCCTCATCGACATCGTGCCGAACCACACCTCCTGCGCGCACGCGTGGTTCCGCGCGGCGCTGTCCGGCGGGCCAGGGGCCCCCGCCAGGGAGCGTTACATCTTCCGGCCGGGACGCGGCCCCGAAGGCGAACTGCCGCCCAACGACTGGAGAAGCGTCTTCGGCGGCCCCGCCTGGACCCGGATCACCGAGCCCGACGGCTCGCCGGGCCCGTGGTACCTGCACCTGTTCGCCCCCGAGCAGCCGGACCTGAACTGGGACGACACCGAGGTGCGGGCCGAGTTCGAGTCGATCCTGCGCTTCTGGTTCGACCGCGGCGTGGACGGAGTGCGCATCGACGTGGCGCACGGCCTGGTGAAGGCGCCCGGTCTGCCCGACATCGGCTCCCTCGACGGCAAGCTCCTCGAAGGGGCCGGCGACTCGGACCACCCGCACTGGGACCGCGAGGAGGTGCACGAGATCTTCCAGGGCTGGCGGAACATCGCCGACACCTACGACGTCCCCCGCGCGTTCGTCGCGGAGGCGTGGGCGGGCTTCCCCGAGCGGCTGGCCCGCTACGTCCGCCCCGGCGAGCTGCACACCGCGTTCAACTTCGACTACCTGATGGCGCCCTGGCGCGCCGACCACCTGCGCCGCGTCGTCGACGAGTCGCTCACCGCACTCGGCGCGGTCGGCGCACCGGCCACCTGGGTGCTGTCCAACCACGACGTCGCCCGGCATGTGTCCCGCTACGCCAGGCCGCAGCCGGACGGGCCGGTGCGCTCCCTTGCGGACCTGCGGGAACCCGCGGACCTGCGGCTCGGTACCCGCCGGGCCAGGGCCGCCGCCCTGCTCACCCTCGCCCTGCCCGGCGGCGCGTACCTGTACCAGGGAGAGGAGCTGGGCCTGTGGGAGGTCGAGGACCTTCCCGAGGAGCTGCTCCAGGACCCCACCTGGCAGCGCTCCGGGCACACCGACCGGGGGCGTGACGGCTGCCGTGTCCCGCTGCCGTGGAGCGGGGACGGCCCGCCGTTCGGATTCAGCCCCGACGGCACCGGGACGCCGCCCTGGCTCCCGCAGCCCGACGCCTGGAAGCCGCTGACGGCCGAGGCCCAGGACCGCGATCCGTCATCGATGCTGAACCTGTACCGGTCGGCGCTGGACCTGCGCCGCAGCCACCCGGCGCTCGGGGACGGCACGCTCACCTGGGACAGCGCTCCGGACGACCCGGTGCTGTCGTTCGTCCGCACCCCCGGGTTCCGGTGCGTGGCGAACCTCTCCGACGAGCCGGTCGCGCTGCCCGCCCACAGCGAGGTGCTCCTGGCCGGCGGGGAGCTGGAAGGGGGCCGCCTGCCGGGCGACACGGCGGTGTGGCTGGCCCTGTGACCCGGACGAACTGCCCACAGGGCCCGGCCCCTTCGCGGAAGGCCCGCCGTGCGGGGGCGGTCTGCGTTCCACCCGTGGCCGGACTCGTGGTTGCCGTCCAGGCCGTCCACCGGCCGACGGCATGTGAGATCGTGGTTGCCGGCGGCCGGAAGAACACCGGCGAGCGCAAAGAGGCCATCCGGAACGCGCCGCGGCGGAGCGTCGGAGAAGCGGGTGCCGTGCCCGCTCCACACCGTGTCGGCAAGGCGCCCGCCACTGTTCTTCCCCGGCGGGAAGGATCGCGCCGCCGGCAGTCGTCCCAGTGAAGCCGGAGCCGCACCCGGGAGGAAGACCGATGGACACCCTCGTCTCGGCGGGACGCGTACTGCTCGGCCCGCGCGGCCGCCACATCACCGACGCGGCCGTCCTGGTCCGAGGCGACGTCATCGCCGACATCGGTCCCCGGGCGGAGGTGGAGGCCCGCGCGCCACGCGAGGTGAGCCGGTTCGACTGCCCGGGCGGCACACTCCTGCCGGGACTGATCGACGCCCACGTACATCTCGTCCTCGACGCCGGCCCCGATCCGGTCGCCGCCCTGCAGGGCACCGGTGACGCCGAACTGATGCACGGCATGGCCGACCGGGCACGCCGGCTGCTCGGCCGCGGTGTCACCACCGTGCGCGACCTGGGGGACCGGGGCGGGCTCGCCGTCCGCCTGCGCGACGACATCGCCGCCGGCCGGCTGCCCGGCCCCCGCGTCCTCGCCGCGGGCACCCCGGTGACGGCGCCGGGCGGACACTGCTGGTTCCTCGGCGGCGAGGCCGACGGCACGGACGCGATCCGCGAGGTGATCCGCCGCAACATCGAGCGCGGAGCCGATGTCGTCAAGGTGATGGCCACCGGAGGCGGCATCACCCGGGGCGGCCCCGCGATCTGGGCGGCGCAGTTCACCGAGGCGGAACTGCGCACCGTGGTGGAGGAGGCGCGCAGCGCCGGACTGCCGGTCGCCGCCCACGCCCACGGCACCGCCGGGATCGCCGCCGCGGTGGCCGCCGGCGTGGACACCCTCGAGCACTGCACCTGGATGGGCCGGGACGGATTCGAGGTGCGCGAAGACCTCATCGACGCCATCGCGGCCAAGAACATCTCGGTGTGCCCGGCGGCCAGCCCCGACTGGCGCGGCTTCGCCCGGCGCTTCGGCCCCGAGCGCGCCGAGGAGATGTTCGGCACGCTGCGCCACATGCGCGAACGCGGGGTGCGGCTCATCGCGGGCACCGACGCGGGCATCGGCCGGGCCGTCTTCGACGACCCCGTCTCCAGCCTGGAGTTCTTCCAGCACATCGGTTGCACCCCGGCCGAGATCATCGACCTGGCCACGCACGAGACCGCCCGGGCCCTCGGCATCGCCCACGACACCGGCCTGCTCCGCCCCGGCCACCGCGCCGACATCCTGGCCGTGGACGGCAACCCCCTGGACGACCTCCAAGCCCTGCGCGCCGTACGCCTGGTCGTGACAGACGGACACCCCCACATCCCGGGTTCGCCCGGCCTGCGCCCCTGAAGGAACCGGCGCCCTCACCCTCATGGGGCCAGAGACCGGCCCGTGCGGTGCGGCCCCGGCCGCCCCGTCCCCGGCGACCGGTCGATCGCCTATTCCAGTTGAGTACCGGCACTCAGGCCGGCCGGCCTGATCCGCTCGTAGCGTCCAGCCCATGCACACAGACCACGCTGCTCCCGGGCAGGTGCGCCGCCGGGTGGGCATCACCGCGGTGGCCTCCTGCCTGCCGGAACTCGAAGTGACCTCACAGCAGTTGCAGGAGCGCCTCACCGCCGCCTCCGGGCTGTCCCTGCCGGCGCGAATGCTCGAACGGACCACCGGCGTCGCCTCTCGCCGGGCGGCCGCGGAGGACGAGTACGCCTCGACGCTCGCGGTGCGGGCAGCGTGTACGGTGCTGGACCGGGCCGGGCTCACCCCGTACGACGTGGACCTGCTGGTGTTCGCCTCCGCCACGCGGGACGTGGCCGAACCGGCGACCGCGCACATCGTCCAGGCCGAACTCGGTTCGCGAGCACATGCGCTGGACGTGACGAACGCGTGCAACAGCTTCGTCAACGGCATCGACACCGCGCGGGCGATGATCCTCGCCGGCCGTGCCCGCCGGGCCCTGGTCGTCACCGGGGAGACCCCCAGCCGCGCCGTGCGGCACGCCCCCTCCGACCCCGGCCAGCTCCGGGACGGTTTCGCGGGCTACACCTTCGGCGACGCCGGGGCCGCGGTCGTCCTGGAGACCGTGGAACGGGGCGGCATCCTCGACGTGGACACCGAGACGCACTCCGAGCACTGGTCGGTCGGCGGCATCTTCGGCGGCGGTTCGCGCCACCCGCGCGGGGACGAGCACACCTACTTCCGCGGGGACGGCGGCGAGCTGCGCGAGGTCTTCGAGAAGGTCGGCACATCGGTGCTCGACCGGATGCGGCAGCGCACCGGGCTGGCGTGGGAGGACTTCCGGCACATCCTGGTGCACCAGGTCACCTTGCCGTACCTGGAGCGGTTCACGGAGCTCACCGGCGTCCCCCGGGACCGGCTCGTCGTCACCGTCCCCGAACTCGGCAACATGGCCAGCGCCACCCTCGGCGTGCAGCTCGACCGCGTCCACGAGGGTCTGCGCCCCGGCGACCGGGTCCTGTTCGTGGGCCTGGGCGGCGGCGTCAGCATCATGACGATGGTCTGGGAGAAGGCATGAGCGCCCTGTGGGTGGTCGTGCCCGCGCACCAGGAGGCCGCGCGCATCGGCGCCACCCTGGACGCGCTCGCGGCCCAACACGACCGCGACTTCACCCTCGTCGTCGTGGACAACGCCTCCACCGACGGCACCGCGGCCCTCGCCCGCGACTTCGCCCGCCGGGCGCCCTTCCCGGTGCACGTCGTCGGCGAGCCGGAGAAGGGCGTGGGCTGCGCGGTGGACACCGGCTTCCGGTACGCGATCGGACACGGCGCCACGCTGCTGGCCCGCACCGACGCCGACTGCCTGCCGCGGCCCGGCTGGACGGCGGGCGCCCGCAGCGCCCTGCGGCACGGCGCGGGCCTGGTGTGCGGGCGCGTCGAGGCACGCCGCGACGAGCACGGCCCGCTGGGACGGGCCGCCTTCCGCGTGCTGGTCCGCGTCGCCGCCCTCTTCGGCCGCGTCCGCCCGGCCCACCACCGCCGCCACGGCTACCTCGCCCCCTACCGGATGCACGCCGGCAACAACATGGCCATCACCGCCGCGCTGTACGAGGCGGTCGGCGGAATGCCGCGCCGCCCCTCCCCCACCGACCGGCTCTTCCTCAACCGGGTGCGCCGCCGCACCACCGCCATCGTCCACGCCCGCGACATGGTCGTGGAGAACTCCACCCGCCGGCTGCGCGCCTACGGCCTCGTCGGCACCGCCCGCTGGTACCTCGACAAGGGCCCGGGCCGTCACGGGGAGGACCCGCGCTGATGCTCGACGCTCTCGCCGGCGCCCTGCGGCGTCACCCCGGCCGGCCCGCCGTACTCGGCACCACCCGCAACGGAGCCGTACGCACCAGGATCACGTGCGCAGACCTGGCCGACCTCGCCGACCGCTGCGCCGCCGCCCTGCACGCGCGGGGTGTCGCACGCGGCGGCACCGTCGGCGTCGCCGTACGGCCGGGACCCCGGGCTCTGGCCGTGATGCTGGCCGTGCACCGCCTCGGCGCCCGGGCCGCGGTGCTCGACCCGGGCACCGGGCCGGACGTGCTGCGCGCCCGTCTCGCCCTGGCCCGCCCCGACATCGTCCTCGCCGACGCCGCCGCCCAGGCGGTCGCCGGCTGGGCCCGGCCGCTCGCCCGCCGGGCCCGCCTGGCCCTGCCCGACCTCGCGGAGCTGGGGCCGGTGGCCACGGTCGGGCCGCGGCTGCCCGGCTGCGCCCCCGCCCTGGACACCGGAGTGCGGTCCGCGTTGCCGCCCCCGGTGGACGAGGACGGCGACGCGGTCATCGTGTTCACCTCGGGCACCACCTCCCGGCCCCGCGCGGTGGTGCACACCCGCTCCTCGCTCGCCGCCGGCATGGCCGCGGTGGCCGATCTGGTCCGGCCCGAGGCCGGGCGGCCCGTTCTCGGCGGGACCTTCTTCGTCCTGGTGCCGTCCCTGGCGAACGGAGCGCCGGTCGCGCTGCCCGCCCGTTCCGCGCGCGTGCTCTCCCGCCAGCTGCGCCGCCTCGCCCCCCGGGCCACCTATCTGACGCCGCCGCAGGCAAGGCGGCTGCTCGCGGAGGGCGGCCGGTTCACCGGGCGGGTGTGGACCGGATCGGCCCCCGTGAGCGCCGAGCTGCTCGCCCGCGTCAAGCGCGCGGGGGCCGAGGAGGCGTGGGGCGTCTACGCGCTGACCGAACTGTTTCCCGCCGCTGCGGTCGAACAGGCCGACAAGGCCGGCTTCACCGGCGAGGGGGACCTGGTCGGCGCCCCGCTTCCCGGTGTGACGGCCAGGACCGACGCCTCGGGGGAGCTGCTGCTGTCCGGCCCCGCCGCCCGGGACCGCTACCTGGGCGAGGATCCGGACCCCTGGGTCGCCACCGGCGACCGGGCACGTCTGGAGGACGGCAGGATCGTGCTGGAGGGCCGCCGCAAGGACATGGTCCTGCGGGGCGCGGAGAACATCTACCCGGGGCTGTACGAGCCGGCGCTGCACGTACCGGGCGTCGAGCTCGCCCTGCTCGTGGGCGTGCCGGCCGGTGACGGCGACGAGCGTCTGGTCGCCGTCGTCCAGCCGGACGCCGGGGCGGACCGCGGCACGCTGCGGAAGGCCCTGGACGGACCGCTGGAGCGCATGGGTTCGGCCCGGCCGGACGCGGTGCTCTTCGCCGACATCCCCCTGTCCGGCCGCTCCCTGAAGCCCGACCGCGCCGCCACCGCGCGGCTCGCCGCGCGGCGCCTCGCCGGCCCGAATCGGGTGCACGCCGGATGATCACGCCTCCCGCCGCCCCCAC
>NZ_JAKMAY010000470.1:0-2936 GCF_022015835.1 Streptomyces sp. ICN903
CGCCCCCGCCCGCTCCGCCCAGGTGGCCAGCGCGAACACCAGCGCCGCCAGCAGCAGCGCGCCGGTCGCGATGGCCTTCATCCGGCGCACCCCGCGCCGCTTCTCCTCGTCGGCCTCCGTGAAGGCCACCGGGTCGAACGCCGCCCCGGCCGCCCCGGAGCCCCGGGCGTTCTTCCCGTCCGTCGTCGTACGCTCCATCGTCTCCACCCGTCTGCGCCGTCCCGGCCGCAATTGTCGCAAGCGGCCTCCGTCCCGACGGCACCGAACGCCGAACGCGCCGCCCGCGTCCCGCACCGCGAACACGGCGGCCCGCGTGGTCCGGCCGCCTCACACCCTTTCATCGATCGCGTAACAGGCGGGGCCACCCGGCGGGAACACGCCTGCCGCCATGGGATCATGGGGAAACCGCCGATCACTTCGCACACCTGGGCCCGCACCGCCCGAGGGGGGACTCTTTCCGTGTACGAGCGAGGCTGCCGCCCGTGAGCAAGAACATGGGATACGCCCTGCTGGCAGGGCTCGCGGCCGTCGTGGTCCTGGTCTCCGGCGCCGTGTTCGTCGGCGCCGGCGTCAGGGGCGCGGCCCCGGACACCGCCGCCCCGCGGGGCGGGGAGAACGCCGCGCCGGCCTCCTCCGGTGCCTGGGTGGGCACCTGGTCGGCCTCCCCCGCCTCCGCCGAGCCGAACGCCCCGGACGGCTACCCGGACGCCTCCCTGCGGAACGTGGTGCACACCTCCGTCGGCGGCAGCGCCGCCCGCGTCCGCTTCTCCAACCTCTTCGGCACCCGCCCGCTGACCATCACCCACGCCACCCTCGCCCTGGCCGCCGAGCCCAGCAGCCCCGCCGCCGCACCCGGCAGCATGCGCAGGCTGACCTTCGGCGACCGGAACGAGGTGACCGTCCCGGTCGGCTCCGCCGTCACCAGCGACGCGGTGCGGCTGAACGTCCCCGCGGCCGCCGACCTGCTCGTCACCCTCTACTCGCCCACCGGCTCCGGCGCCGTCACCCACCACCCCCACGCGCGCCAGACCAGCTACCTGGCCCGCGGCGACCGGGCCGCCGACACCACCGGCGTCCCCTACACCGAGCAGACCACCCACTGGCGGCACGTGACGGCCGTGGACGTGTGGACGAACGAGACCGAGGCCGCCGTCGTGGCCCTCGGCGACTCCATCACCGACGGCATCACCTCCAGCCCCGGCGCCAACCACCGCTGGACCGACTTCCTCGCCGACCGGCTGCGCACCGAACGCGGCGCCCCCCGCTACAGCGTCCTCAACCAGGGCATCAGCGGAAACCGGGTCCTCCTCGACGCCTCCCCCACCGACCCCAAGAACGGGCCCAGCGCCCTGAACCGGCTGGAGCGGGACGTGCTCTCCCGCACCGGCGCCGAGGTCCTGGTCGTCCAGCTCGGCATCAACGACCTCATCAAGACGCCCCGGCAGACCGACCCCCGCAGGATCGTGGACGGCCTGGAGCGGATCACCCAGCACGCCCACCGGCGCGGACTGCGGGTGATCGGGGCGACGCTGACGCCGTTCGGCGGGCACCGCAGGCACAACGCGCGCCTGGAGGCCGTACGGCAGCAGGTCAACGAGCAGATCCGCCGCGGCGGCGTCTTCGACGCGGTCGTCGACTTCGACGCGGCCCTGCGCGACCCGGCCGCCCCTCAGCGGCTCCTGCCCGTCTACGACTCGGGCGACCACCTCCACCCCAGCGACAGCGGCTACCGTGCGATGGCCGGAGCCCTGGACCTGGACCTCCTCAAGGGCTCCTCGCCGGCCAGGCTCTGACCCCGACGCGGTCCCGGCGCGCTCCCGGCGCGCTCCCCCGCGCCCGCTGCCGGCCCGTATCCGGTCCGGCGGCCGGCTCGCGGCTGCCGTCCGGCACTCTCCCGGGTGATCCCTTCCGGGTGATGGCGGAGTGCGGGCTCCCGGCCGGCCCCGCGGTGCCGCCGGCCAGCCGCCGACGGGCCGACCACCGAACGGATCGCACTGTCGTTCGTACCGTCACACCGCATCGCGCAGGGCCAGCGGTGTGAACCTGCCTCGCCCGTCGGCGCGGATGATGCCACAGTGTCCTACGGGGCAATCCACAGAAAACGGTACGAGATTCCCATACCGACAAGGAGCCCTGCGGTCATGAGCGAGGAGCCCGAGGAGCCCAACGGCGACCAGAAACCCCGGCCGCGGCGCACCGGCCCGCGGCGCCTGCTGCCCACCCGGAAGACACTCCTGGCAGCCGCCGCGGTGGCCCTCCTGGCCGGCGCGGGCGCCCTGATCACCGGCTACATGCTCGTGGAGATCCCCGCGCCCAACTCCGCGGCCGCCGCGCAGAACAACGTCTACCTCTACTCCGACGGCACCCAGCTCGCCCGCGACGGCGACATCAACCGCCAGAACGTGGAGCTCGACGCCATCCCCGAGAGCACCCGGCACGCCGTACTGGCCGCCGAGGACCGGGACTTCTACCACCAGCCCGCCGTCGACGTGGTGGCCATGGCCCGCGCCGGCTGGAACATGCTCCAGGGCGAGGGCAAGCAGTCCGGCTCCACCATCACCCAGCAGTACGTGAAGAACTACTACCTCGGCCAGGAACAGACCCTGACCCGCAAGACGAAGGAGTTCTTCATCGCCCTCAAACTCGACCGCGAGGCGAGCAAGGACGAGATCCTCGCCGGCTACCTCAACACCAGCTACTTCGGCCGCCACGCCTACGGCGTCCAGGCCGCCGCCCAGGCCTACTACGGCAAGGACGCCGGCGACCTGACCACCGCCGAGGGCGCCTACCTCGCCGCCCTCCTCAACTCCCCCAACCTCTACGACGTCGCCGCCCACCCCGAGAACAGGGAACGCGCCGTCGCCCGCTGGAAGTACGTCCTCGACGGCATGGTCAAGGAGGGCTGGCTCACCCCCCGCGAGCGCGCGGCCGCGAAG
>NZ_JAKMAY010000471.1:0-2923 GCF_022015835.1 Streptomyces sp. ICN903
GGACGGGCACCGCCGACAGGGGGTGGGCGGTGGGCCGAAGAAAGGTCTGAACCACTGTCACGACCTGCGGGTTCTTCGCCGGAGTTCTACCGGAATCGGAGTTTCCGTGAAACGGCGGGCGCGAATACTGCCAAAAGGCCGGGCGGATTTCCAACCCCTGACCGGTGTGTGGCCGAACCGGTCGCGGCATCGGAGTTGTTCGGCAACTCCCCCGTGATGTTCACTCCTTCGAGTGGCCCGGCAGGGGGACCGCCTCCGCATCCGCCGCGGCGATGGAAACGTCGGCCGCCGCGGGCAGCCGTGATCGGACGGGATACGGTCCCCTGCCGCACACATTGGACTGTCGCGTCCCGGACTGGTCCGGGACGGCGGAACGAGATTGCGAGCACGGGTGGGGAAGAAGCGACACCGGAGCAGCCGGCAGGACCGCCAGGACGGCACAGCCTCCGCACCGCCCCCCACCGGGCGCAGAGCGCGGGTGCGCAACAGACTCCTCGCCTCCGTCGTACTGTGCGCCGCCGCCGTACTCGCCGCGGGCGCGCCCTCGGTGGCCACGGCCTCGCGCGATCTGACCGACGCCCAGCGGCTGGTCGACCGCGCCGACCTGGGCCGCCGCGCGGTCTCCCTCTCCCACGCCCTGGCCGACGAGCGCGACGCCGTCGTCCGCCACATCGCCGCGGGCCGCACCACCGGGGACGGCGAGGGGCTCTCCGAGCGGGAGCGCGCCCGGGTGGACCGCGCCATCCGGGAGCTGAGCGCCGACGCCCCCGCCGACATACGCAGGCTGCTCGACGCCTTCCCCGACACCCGGCAGCGGGCCGTGGCCGGCGAGGGCGGCGCCGTCGAGACGTACGAGGCGTACACCCAGCTCATCCAGTCCCTCGGCGGCATCACCGCGGCCACCACCCGCGCCCTGCCCGCACGCGCCGAGAACGCGACGGCCGACGCGCTCCCCGACCTCGGGCGCGCCGTCGAACAGGCCTCCGCCGCCCGCGGGCTGCTGACGGCCGCCCTCGCCGGCGAGGGCGAGCAGCCGCGTCTGACCGCCGCCGCCCAGCAGGCGCACCTGCGTGAGCAGGCCGCCCTCGCCGACTTCGACCAGACCGCGCTGGCCGGCGACCGCGACGCGTACGCCAGGACCGTCACCGGTACCGACGTGACGCTGGCCGAGCGCTACCTGGCCCGCCTCACCGACCAGCCGCGGCTGGACTACCAGGACCGCTCCCTGGACTTCGACCGCGTGGCGTCCGCGCTGACCGCCCGGGTGGACCGCATGCGCAGCATGGAGTCCTCGCTGGCGGCCGCCGAGGTGAAGAGGCTGGAGGGGCTGCGCGACGACGACGTCACGGCACTGGAACTGCGCGCCGCCCTGCTGGGGGTCTGCCTGCTGCTCGCCATCGGCATCAGCGTGCAGACCGCCCGTTCGATGGCCCGGCCGCTGGCCGTCCTGCGGCGCGGCGGCGAGCGGGTGGCCGCCGACCCGGTGGGCGAGGAGCCGGTGGTGTACAACGGCCGCAACGACGAGTTCGCCGACGTCGTACGCGCCGTCAACCGCCTGCGGGCCACCGCCGCCGAGCTGCACGAGCGCGCCGTCCGGGCCGAGACCGCGGCCGGCTCCGGGGAGGCCGGCTCCACACGGCCCGCCGATCCCGCGCGCGAGACCGGCACCGCCCCGCTCGCCGCCGAACTCGCCGCCGTGCGCGAGCGGTTGACCGCGCTGACCGCCGAGCACGAGAAGCTGCTGCGCGAGCACGAGTCCGCGAGGGCCGCCGCCGAGTCCGCCGGGGGCGAGGTCCCCGGGCGCCGACAGGGCGCCTCCAACGGCACGTTCGTCCACCTCGGACTGCGGACCCTGGGCCTGGTGGAGCGGCAGCTCGCCCTGATCGAGTCCATGGAGCACGAGGAGAAGGAGCCGGAGCGGCTCGCCTCCCTGTTCAAGCTCGACCACCTCGCCACCCGGATGCGCCGCCACAGCGAGAACCTGCTCCTCCTGGCGGGCTCCGAGCACACCACCGGCCATCTGGAGCCGGTGCCGCTGCTGGACGTGCTGCGCGCCGCGATCAGCGAGATCGAGCGCTACGAGCGGGTGGAGATCGCCACACTGCCGCCGCACGCCCAGATCTCCGGATCCGCCGCCGACGACATCAGCCACCTGATCGCCGAACTGGTGGACAACGCCACCGCCTTCTCGCCGCCGGAGGCCGAGGTGCGGCTGTCGGGCTGGATGCTGGAGAACGGCGAGATCATGCTCTCCGTCCAGGACGAGGGCATCGGCTCCTCCCCCGAGCGGCTGGCCGAGCTCAACGCCAAGCTGGCCGACGGAGCCTTCGCCGCCCCCGAGGACGACGACGCGCTGGGCATGGGCCTGTACGTGGTGGCCCGGCTCGCCGCGCGGCACGGCGTACGGGTGCAGCTGCGCGAGCAGAAGCAGGGCGGCATCGCCGCGGTCGCCGTCCTGCCGCGCGCCCTGCTGCCCGACCGCCCGGTGCCCGGGGCCCTCGCGGGGGCCAGGACCGCCACCGCGGGTACGGCGCAGCCCCTGCCGGGCACGGTCGCCGAGGCCAACGGCAACGCACTGCCGTCCCGTCCGGACCGGGCACGCCCGGCGGTGGCGGCGGGCACGGACGCGCCCGACACCGGAGCGGACGGCGAGGGCGCCGGCACCGCGGCCCGCACCGCCGATGCCGACGCCGCCGCCGACGTCACCGAGACCGCGCCGATCCCCCGGATCACCGAGGACACCGCGCCTCCCCCGGCCGCCCGCGCCGCCCGCGCCGACACCGCGGAGGCCGGCGAGGCCGCGGCCGACCCCGCGCGCGACGCCCCGGCCCGGGCCGCGGGCCCGTACCACGCCGGGTCCGAGGACCTGCGCGAGCACAGCCGGACCCGGGACGAGGCGCCGGCGGCGGCTCCGGAAACGGCC
>NZ_JAKMAY010000472.1:0-2912 GCF_022015835.1 Streptomyces sp. ICN903
GGGGCGGGGACCGCGGGGACCGCGGGGACGGGCGCGGCGGCCGGCGCGCTCCGCCGCGGCGGGTCCGCGCCGACGAGCCGGTCCAGGATCACCAGCAGCCGGGTGCCCGCCGCCCCCAGGGCGCTCATCAGGGTCCGCAGGGCGGGCAGCAGCGACTGGGTCAGATACGTCAGCGCGCCCAGCAGCGCGCCCGCCGTGAGCCCCCGCTCCAGCAGCCACGGGGTGGCCAGCAGCAGCAGCACGATCGGAAGGTGCCCGGCCACGCCCAGCGCCACGGTGCGGGCGGCGGCCCACCGGGCCAGCGACCGGGCCGCCCTCACCTCGGTGGCCACCAGCGCCTCCGACTCCCCGGCGGTGCGCCGCTCGGCGCCGCACGCCACGATGTCCCGCAGCCCGGCGGCGACGGCTCCGTAGCGTGTGGAGAGGGCCTCGTCCGCGTCGAGGAAGTCCCGCTGGCGTGCCGCCATCGGCACCAGTGTGGCCGTGAAGAGCAGCAGTCCCAGCACCAGGGGCGGCAGGACCACCAGGAGCAGCAGGGGATGGAGGGAGGCCAGTCCGGCCAGCGCCCCGGCAGCGGTGAAGACGAAGGAGCGCAGCACCAGCACCAGCCCGGCGAAGCTGTCCCGGGCCAGCTCGGTCTGGTGGGTGAGGCGGGAGACGGAGGAGCTGTCCGCCCGGGCCGGTCCGGCCACCGCCCCGCGCAGGGCGCGGGTCACCACATGGCGCAGCAGCCCGTCGCGCAGCGGCTCCACCAGGTCGGCCAGCCCGCGGAAGACCCCCCGCACCGCCAGACCGCCGGCGACGGTCGCCGCGGCCGCCACCGCCAGCCAGGCCAGCCCCGTGCCGGTGCTCCCGGCCAGGAAGCCCCGGTCCAGGGCCTGGGCCACGCCGTAGCCGACCAGGAAGGTCTGCGCGGACTCCAGCAGCGACCAGCCGCCGAGCCGGACCAGGACGCGTCGGCGGTGGCGCAGGAAGCGCGCGGCGCGCGGCAGGAGGCGGCGGGCCGGGCCCGGGGCGGTACGGCCCACCGGGCTCGCCGGGCCGGTCGGACTCGTCGGGCTCACCACCTCTCCTCCTCCGCCGCGGCGGCGCGGGACGCCGGGGCCTGCGGCGCGCCCCGGCTCCCCGGGCCGTCCCCGGCCGCGAACACCGCCCGGTAGTCCGGCAGTTCCCACAGCGCCTCGTGCGGTCCGACGGCCCGCACCCGGCCGTCCTCCAGCCAGGCGACCAGATCCGCGCGGGCCGCGGAGGAGACGCGGTGCGCGATCAGCAGCCGGGTGCCGGACCGCACCCGGTCCGTCAGCGCCCGGCTCACCTGGAGTTCGGTGACGCTGTCCAGGCTGGAGGTGGCGTCGTCCAGCACCAGCAGCCGTCCCGCGTGGGCGAAGGCCCGGGCCAGGCCCAGGCGCTGGAACTCGCCGCCGGACAGCGGCGCGTCCGCCAGCCCGGTGCCGTACCCGGCGGGCAGGCGGCGGACGAAGGCGTCCGCGCTGGCCGCCCGCGCGGCGTCCTCGACGGCGGCGGGGCCGGGGTCGTACGCGCCGAAGGCGACCGCCTCGCCGACGGTGTCCCCGAACAGGGCCGGCCGCTCGAAGGCGTAGCCGACCTCGCGGCGCAGTTCGGCGGGGCCGAGCCCGTCCAGCGGGACTCCGTCGAGCAGCACCCGCCCCTCGTCGGGGTCGGCCAGGCGCCCGGCGAGCGCGGCGAGGGTGGACTTGCCCGAACCGGACCGCCCCACCACGGCCATCGTGGTGCCGCCGGGCACCACCAGATCGACGCCGCGCAGCACCTCGCGCCCGCCGCGCACGGCGGTGACGCCGCGCAGTTCCAGCCGCCCGGTGCCGTCCGGCGGCAGCGCGCGGCGGCCGTACGCGACCGGGGGCACGGCCAGCAGTTCGCCCACCCGGCGGGCCGCGGCGCGGCTGCGCACCAGGGCGCCGAGCCGGCCGGTGACCGCACCGATCCCGGCGGCCAGGGCCGCGTAACGGGAGGCGGCCAGCAGTTCGCCGACGCTCAGCTGCCCTGCGGCCAGCCGCATACCGCCCACCGCCAGGACGGTGATCGTCAGCAGGGGGACCAGGACGCCGCCGCCGACCATGGCCTGCCCGTACACATGCCACATCCGCCGCCCCTGGGCGGCCAGTTCGGGCAGCGGGGCCAGCACACGTGCGCGTTCGCGGTCGGCGGTGCCCGCGGCGGCGAGGGTACGGGCGCCGGCCAGCGCCTCGACCAGGCGCGCGGCGATCTCGCCCTGGACGCGCTGGTAGCGCGAGACGCTGTCGGAGGAGCCGCGCGCGAAGGCGCGCAGCAGCAGCGCCAGCAGCGGGACCCCGGCGCAGAACGCGGCGGCGAGCCAGAGGTCCACCAGCGCCAGCGCCACCAGGGCGCCGAGCGGGGTGATGAGCGAGGAGACGGTGGTGGCGGCGGCGGTGGGTGCGCCGCCGGCCTCGGCCGCGTTGCCCGACAGCCGGGTCACCAGGTCGCCGTGGTCGAAGCGGGCCGCCCGCCGGGGGCCCACGGCCAGCAGGTGCTCCAGCCCGCGACGGCGCAGCCAGGCGGTGGAGCGGGCGTCGGTGGTGCCGGTGAGATGGGCGCTCACCGCGTCCAGCAGCACCTCGGCCGCGACCAGCAGCGCGCACAGCGCCGTCCATCGGGCGGCCTCCCCGGCGCCGTCCAGCGCCAGGTCGAGGGTGTGCCCGAGCGCGGCGGGCAGGGCGATGGTCGCGGCGGCGGACGCGGTGGCGAGCAGGCAGATCGCCGTGGCGCGCCCGGCGCTGTGGCGGATCGCGTCCTTCAGGACGCGGTCGGCCTCGGTGCCGGCGGCGGCCGTACCGGTCCTGTCGGCGGTGTCGGCTGCGGGATCGGCGGCATCGGCGGCGGGCTGGGGCGCCATGGGCGGTGGGCTCCTCGCG
>NZ_JAKMAY010000473.1:0-2855 GCF_022015835.1 Streptomyces sp. ICN903
CGTCCCCTCCCACCGGCCCCTGCCCGCACCGCTGCGCGGCCCGCACTTCTCCTCCTACGCCCCCGAGGACGTCGGCTGGCTGCTCCAGGACCTCTCCGACGTCACCCTGGAGGCGCCCACCGAGGAGCGCGAGGAGGCCATCCAGTCCGGCGGAGCGCACTACGCCGAGTCGCTGCCGGTGGAGTACCAGCCCAGCCGGGAGTACCAGCGGCTGTTCCACCAGGCGCTGGAGGCCTCCGCCGACCGGATCGCCCGCGCCGTCGGCGCGGTCACCGACACCCTGCTCGCCGAGCGGGGCGGCCGGGACGGCACGGCAGGCCGGGACAGCGGTCGGGACGGCGGTCGGGGCGGTCGCGGGAAGGGCATCGTGCTGGCCTCCCTCGCGCGCGCCGGCACGCCCGTCGGGGTGCTGATGCGCCGCTGGGCCCGGCACGCGCACGGCCTGGACATACCCCACTACGCCGTCTCCATCGTCCGCGGCCGGGGCATCGACACCACCGCCCTGCGCTGGCTCGCCGCCCACCACGACCCGGCCGACGTGGTCTTCGTCGACGGATGGACCGGCAAGGGCGCCATCACCCGCGAACTCGCCGACGCCCTGCGCCCCTTCCCCGGCTTCGACCCCGAACTCGCCGTTCTGGCCGATCCCGGCGGCTGCGTGCGTACCTACGGCACCCGCGAGGACTTCCTCATCCCCTCCGCCTGCCTCAACTCCACCGTCTCCGGCCTCGTCTCGCGCACCGTGCTGCGCGCCGACCTCGTCGGGCCGGACGACTTCCACGGGGCCAAGTACTACCGCGAGCTGGCCGGAGGGGACGTCTCCAACCTCTTCCTGGACACCGTCGCGAGCCGCTTCGACGCCGTACGCGACGACGTGGCCGCGGACGTCGCGCGACTGCTCACCGCCGACCGCGCCCCCACCTGGGCCGGCTGGAGGGCGGTGGAGCGCATCAGCGAGGAGTACGGCATCGGGGACGTCAACCTCGTCAAGCCCGGCGTCGGCGAGACCACCCGGGTGCTGCTGCGCCGCGTTCCCTGGCGCGTACTGGCCCGGCGCGGCGCGGGCGCCGACCTGGACCACATCCGGCTGCTCGCCGAGCAGCGCGGCGTGCCCGTCGAGGAGACCGACAACCTGCCTTACTCCTGCGTCGGCCTCATCCACCCCCGCTACACGCGCGGCGCCACCGGCGCCGACGGAAAGGCCGCCCGATGAGCCGCCCGGCGGCCGACACGGTACGCACGGCCCCGGAGCGCCGCACGGTCCTGGTCGCCAGCGACCTGGACCGCACCCTCATCTACTCCGCCGCCGCCCTGGGCCTGACCATGCCCGACGACCGGGCCCCGCGCCTGCTGTGCGTGGAGGTCTACCAGTCCAAACCCCTGTCGTACCTCACCGAGACCGCCGCCGCCCTGCTGAGCGAACTCGCGGACCGGTCCGTCTTCGTCCCCACCACCACCCGCACCCGCGAGCAGTACGGGCGCATCCACCTGCCGGGCCCGCCCCCGCGCTACGCGATCTGCGCCAACGGCGGCCACCTGATGGTGGACGGCGAGTCCGACCCCGCCTGGCACGCCCGGGTGCGGCGCGCCCTGGACACCGACTGCGCACCGCTGGCGCAGGTGCGCGCCCGCATGGTGAAAGCCGCCGACCCCGGCTGGCTGCTCAAGGAGCGCGTCGCCGAGGAGCTGTTCGCCTACCTCGTCGTCGACCGCGAGAAGCTGCCCGGCACCTGGGTGAAGGAACTGGCCGACTGGGCCGGGCCGCGCGGCTGGACGGTCTCCCTCCAGGGCCGCAAGCTCTACGCAGTGCCGCGCCCGCTCACCAAGAGCGCCGCCGTGGCCGAGGTCGCCCGGCGCACCGGCGCCGAGCACGTCCTGGCCGCCGGCGACTCCCTCCTCGACGCCGACCTGCTGCTGGCCGCCGACACCGGCTGGCGGCCCGGCCACGGGGAGCTGGCCGACCTGGGCTGGACCGCCCCGCACATCACCGCCCTGCCCGAACGCGGAGTCGCTGCCGGGGAGCGCGTACTGCGGGAATTCCTCACGCACACCGGGCGGGACTGAGCGAGGACGACGGGCCTGAGCGAGGATGCGGACATGACCACACCGGCACCCCGCGACAAGCGCCCCCTTCAGACCGCCGAGCTGTACGGGTACGTGCTCGACCACAACCCGCCGCTCGACCCCGTCCTGCGCGACCTGGTGGAGACCACGCGCGCACGCTTCCCCGACCGGGCCGGACTGCAGTCCGCCCAGGAACAGGGCCCGATGCTGGCCTTCCTGGTACGGCTGACCGGTGCCCGCCGCATCGTGGAGGTCGGCACCTTCACCGGCTTCTCCGCCCTCGCCATGGCCCAGGCCCTGCCCGAGGACGGCACACTCATCGCCTGCGACATCTCGCAGGAGTGGACGGCCCTGGGGCGCGAGGCATGGGCCAGGGCGGGCGTCGCGGACCGCATCGACCTGCGCCTGGCCCCCGCCCTGGACACGCTGCGCGCTCTGCCCGCCGAGCCGGAGATCGACTTCGTCTACCTCGACGCCGACAAGGACAACTACATCGCCTACTGGGAGGAGCTGGTGCCGCGGATGCGGCCGGGCGGACTGATCGTCGCGGACAACGTGCTCTACCACGGCGAGGTCGCCGACCCGGACGCCACCGGCAACGCCGCCGCGATCCGGGCCTTCAACGACCATGTCTTTGCTGACGACCGGATGGAGTCGATCATGCTGACGGTCGCCGACGGCGTGACCATCGCGCGCAGGCGGTAGCCCGCGCCCGGCGGCAGCTTTGCCGACTGCTTCCGCCGGCTGTTCTCGTCAGCCGCAGCAGCCGCCCCCGCAGCACCCTCCGCCCC
>NZ_JAKMAY010000474.1:0-2826 GCF_022015835.1 Streptomyces sp. ICN903
CCACCACCCAGACGGCGCCTGCGGCCCCCACCGCCGACGAGTCCCGTACTGCCTCGGTCTCCATCACCGGGCTCACCCCCTCGGCACCGGGCAAGGGTGACACGGTCACCGTCTCCGGCCGTGTCAGCAACAGAACCTCCTCCGACATCACCGAGGCCAGGGTCGCGCTGCGCCCCGGCGCCCGGCTGACCACGCGCAGCGCGATCGACCGCGCCGGCTCGCGCACCGCCTACGTGCCCGGAGTAGACGGTGAGGAGATCGGCGGCAAGGGCACCGTGAAGATCGGTGACCTCCCCTCGGGAGCCGGCTTCTCCTTCACCCTGAGCGTGCCGGCCGACAAGCTCCCGTTCGACGAGCCCGGGGTGTACCAACTCGGCGTGTCGCTGTCGGGCCGGATGAACGGCGAGCCGTACGGACGCGTCCTGGGCATCGAGCGGGCCGTCCTGCCGTGGCAGCCGTCCGCGCCAGAGCAGGCCACACAGCTGACCTTCCTGTGGCCGCTGATCTCCTCCACCCACGTCACGGCCCGCACCGAGTCCGGGGACCGGCGGCGGATGCCGGTGTTCGAGGACGACGACCTCGAAGCCGAGATCGCGCCCGGCGGACGGCTCCAGCAGATGGTCGCCCTGGGCAGCAAGCTGCCGGTCACCTGGGTGGTCGACCCGGACCTGCTCGCCTCCGTGGAGGCGATGACCAACAACTACAAGGTGCTGACCGAGGACGGCCGGGAGGTCGCCGGAAAGGGCCAGGCCGACGCCCGGCGGTGGCTGCACGAGCTGCGGCAGGCGGTGGAGGACGGGGAGGTCGTGGCCCTGCCCTTCGGCGACCCGGACCTCGCCTCCCTCGCCCACCGGGGCAAGAAGGTCTCCGGCGCGCTCAGCCACCTGGGGCCGGCCACCGAGCTGGGCCGGATGACTGTGGAGACCACCCTGCTCACCGAGCCCAGCACCGACTTCGCCTGGCCGGTGGAGGGCGCCGTCGACCCCTCCATCGTCTCCGTGGCGACCTCGGCGGGCGCCCACAACGTCATCGCCCGCAGCGACAGCATGCGCGAACCCGCCTCCCTGAACCACACACCCACCGCCGCCCGGCCGATCGGCGGTGGCACCACCGCGATCGTGGCGGACGCCCGGCTGTCGAAGCTGTTCCAGGGGGACATGACCCGGGCCGACGAATCCACACGGGCCGTACAGCGGTTCCTGGCCCACACCCAGTCGATCACCGCGCAGCAGCCGGGCCGACAGCGCAGCATCGTGGTGGCCCCCCAGCGGATGCCCACCGTCAGCCAGGCCCAGGCGATGGCCGACGCACTCGACACACTCCAACTCGACGGTCGCTGGGCGGAGTTCGTGAGCCTGACCGAGGCCGCGGAAGCCGATCCGGACCCGCGGGCCGGCCGGAAGGTGCCGGGGCAGGGCTCCTACCCGGACTCGCTGCGCAAGCGGGAGCTGCGGACCGAGTCCTTCGAGGAGATCCGCGCCATCCGGAACACCCTGGACGACTTCAAGAGCATCCTGTCCGAGCCGGCCCGGGTGGAGACGCCCTTCAACAGCGCGCTCCACCGCTCGATGTCCGTCTCCTGGCGCGGTGACCGCGAGGCGGCGGCGGAGTACCGGGACTCGGTGGGCGGCTATCTGGAGGAGCTGACGGGCGGTGTCCGGCTGATCGAGAAGTCGGACATGAAGCTGTCCGGCCGCAGCGCCACCATCCCGGTGACCGTCCAGAACAAGCTCCTCCAGGACGTGGAGAACCTGGAGCTGCGGCTGGTCTCCGGACGCCGGATCGGCCTGGACGTCGGCGAGGCGCAGCCGGTCACGGTGGAGGGCGGGCACAGCCAGTCGGTGAAGGTCCCCACCACCGCCAAGGCCAACGGCCGCACCTGGGTCGAGGCCCGGCTCTACACCGAGGACGGCGAGCCCTGGGGCGAGGCGATGAGGTTCCAGGTGGAGGTCACCGAGATCACCTCCGCGGTGATGCTGGTGATCTCCGGCGGAGTCCTGCTCGTGGTGCTGGCCGGGGTGCGGATGTACACCCAGCGCAAGCGCATCGGCGAACAGCCGGACCCGGACGCTCCCCTGGTACGGCACGCGGACGGACCGGAGGAGCGGGGGGAGTCGCCGGAGTCCGCGGACGCCGGCGGAGAGCCCGCCGGGGAGGCCCGCGACGGGGCCGGGGACGGGCAGGCGGGTGACCCCGCCGGGAACACCGGAGCCGGACGTCGCGACCCCTCCGGCACGGGTGAGAAGGTGGAGCGTTGAGCGAGCTGTCGGGGCCGGGGAAGACGGCCGCGGACGATGAGGTGGGGTTGCAGCGATGAACGCGCCGTACGACCGTGATCGCGGTGATGCGCCCGGCGGCGGGGAACCGGCCGCTCCGGGCGGCCAGGACGCACAGGAGCGGTACCCGTACCGGCAGTACCCGTACGGCCGGAACACCTCCCAGCCCGCCCCTCGGGGCACCCACGGGCAGCCGGGGCGGGGCGGCGACTCGGCGACCGTGCGCTTCACGGGCGTGGACGACATGCTGGACGCAGGAGCGCGGGAGAGCGGGGGCCGCACCCGCGACGACGCCTTCGCCCACCTCTTCCACGACCAGCAGGCGTCCCCGTCCCAGGAGCACCGGCAGTACCCGCCCACCGGGCAGCCGGCCGAGCCGCAAGGGCAGCCGTACGAGCAGAGCCGGCCCTACGGGCAGGAGCAGCCCCCGGCACCGTACGCGCCACAGGATCCGTACGCGCCGCAAGGGGCTCCAGGGGCCCGGAGCCCCCACGGCTCGCAGGAACCCTACGGGCGGCCCCCGCAGCCCGGCCCACAGCAGCCTCCGTCC
>NZ_JAKMAY010000475.1:0-2816 GCF_022015835.1 Streptomyces sp. ICN903
CACCCCCGCCCGCACCGTCCCAGACCCCACATGAGAGCGCTCTCAGAACAGAGGCGCAATCGGCTTGAGAGCGCTCTCAGAACCATGAGCGACCGCTCCCTCACTCATCGCGACCGAACAGGAAAGGCCCAGGAGGAGACACCATGAGAACCACAGCCCGGACCACAACCGCCATCGCGGTGGCCCTTGCCGCCACCGCCCTGCTCGCCGGCTGCACCGCGGGCGCCCCCGGCGCGGGCGGCGGGCCGGCCAAGGGCGACAAGGGCGTGCTGACCGTCGGCATGCCCAACGGCCCGCAGACCGACAACAGCAACCCGTTCCTGGGCACCTCCGCGGGCGCCTCCCTGGGCTACCGCCACATGATCTACGAGCCGCTGGTGATGGTGAACGGCGTCCGCCCCGCCGAGGAGGGCAAGCCCTGGCTGGCCAGCGAGTGGAAGTGGGCGGACAACTACCGGAAGCTCACTCTGACCGTGCAGGACGGGCCCACCTGGTCCGACGGCAAGGAGTTCAGCGCGAAGGACGTGGAGTTCACCTTCCGGCTGCTGAAGGAGAACGAGGCGCTCAACACCAACGCCATCCCCTACGACGGCATCAGCCGCGAGGGCGACACCGTCGAACTGACCTTCCCCGAATCGCAGTTCGTCAACCAGAGCAAGATCCTGACCACCTTCGTCGTGCCCGAGCACGTCTGGTCGAAGGTGAAGAACCCCGAGACCTGGCCCAACAAGAAGCCCGTGGGCACCGGCCCGTACACGCTCAAGTCCTTCACGCCGCAGACCATCACCCTCACCGCCCGCGACACCTACTGGCAGGACAAGCCGAAGGTCGAGGAGCTGCGCTACACCTCCTACAACGACAACAACGCGCAGACCACGGCCCTGGCCAACGGCACCTGCGAGTGGTCCTTCGTCTTCACCCCCGACTACGAGAAGATCTACGTCGCCAAGGACCCCGAGCACCACAAGCTCTGGTTCCCCTCCGGGCTGGGCGTCCACGGCCTGTGGTTCAACACCGCGAAGAAGCCCTTCGACGACCCGGCGCTGCGCCGTGCGATCAACCACGTCGTCGACCGCGAGGCCATCCACGTCCGGGCGCAGGCCACGCTCTACCCGGAGATCGAGAGCGTGACGGGCATCCCGCTGCCCGCCGGCGAGCCCTTCATCGCGCCCGAGTACAAGGGCGAGAAGCTGAAGGTGGACGTCGAGGCCGCCAAGAAGGAGCTGAAGGAGGCCGGTTACACCCTGAACGGAGGCGTCCTGAAGGACCCGTCGGGCAAGCCGGTGACGATGACGCTCACCGACCCGGCCGGCTGGTCGGACTACCTCACCGGTCTGTCGATCATCAAGGACAACGTCAAGAAGATCGGCATCGAGGCCAAGGTGAAGACCCAGACCGTCGACGCCTGGACCACCGCGATGAACGAGGGCGACTTCGACGCCAGTCTGCACTGGACCAACAGCGGCGCCACCCCGTACGACATGTACCAGCACGTGATGGACGGCGAGCTGTACCAGCCGGTCGGCAAGGCCTCCCCCGGCGGCAACTTCGGCCGCTTCCGCGACGAGGCGGCCACCAAGGCGCTCAAGGAGTACGCGAACGCCGGCGACGAGGGCACCCGCACCGAGGCGCTGAACGAACTCCAGCGGATCATGGTCGAGGAAGTGCCGCTCATCGCGACCGCCGCCGCTCCCATCGGCGCCGAGTACAGCACCCGCAACTGGGTCGGCTGGCCCTCGGAGTCCGACCCGTACGCGCCGCCGCAGCCCACCCAGCCCAACTCCCTGGACGTCGTCCTGCATCTGCGCCCCGCCTCCTGACGGCGCGCGGGCTCCGGAAGCCGGGCGATCCCCGCCCCGCCGCACACCGCATCCCATCCCCGCACCGCGGCGGGGCGGCCCCGTCCGGCGCCTCCGGCATCCCCGCGCACACGGCACAGGCGGCACGACAGCCACGACCACAGGGACGACAGGAAGAGTCATGTCCGAAGAACGCTCCGAAGAACACGCGGTACCACCACCCGGCCCCGCCCCCGACAGCACTCCCGGCACCGACGGGCGCGTCGTGCTGGAGGCCGAGGGGGTGAGCAAGCACTTCCCCGTGCGGCGCGGCGCCCGCGCGCTGCTGGGCGGGGAGCGCCGGGCCGTGCACGCGGTGGACGACGTGTCGCTGCGGCTGTGCCGCGGTTCGGTGACCGCGCTGGTGGGCGAGTCCGGGTCGGGCAAGTCCACCGTCGCCCGGCTGCTCGCCCAGCTCTACCCGGCGACCGCCGGGGAGATCCGGCTGGACGGCAGGCCGGTGCGGGCCGGACGGGGACGGGCGTTCCGCGCGTACTGCCGGCACGTCCAGCTGATCTTCCAGGACCCGTTCGCCTCGCTCAACCCGGTGCACACCGTGCGCTACCACCTCACCCGCGCGCTGCGCATCCACGGCCGGGCCGGCAGCGGTGCGGCGGAGCTGGAGAAGGCGCTGGCCGCGCTGCTGGAGCGGGTGCAGCTCACACCGGCCTCCCGCTATCTGGACGCCTTCCCGCACGAGCTGTCCGGCGGGCAGCGCCAGCGGGTGGCCATCGCCCGCGCGATGGCCGCCGATCCGCGGGTGCTGCTGGCCGACGAGCCGGTCTCCATGCTGGACGTCTCCATCCGCCTGGGCGTGCTCAACCTGTTGCGCGACCTCAAGGAGCGGCTGGACCTGGCGATCCTCTACATCACCCACGACATCGCCTCCGCCCGCTACTTCGCGGACGAGACGCTGGTGATGTACGCGGGGAGGATGGTCGAGGGCGGCGACAGCGAGACCGTCACCCAGCGCCCCGC
>NZ_JAKMAY010000476.1:0-2790 GCF_022015835.1 Streptomyces sp. ICN903
GGGGTTGCGGAGGCGGCTGACGCTATTCACCCGTACGGCGGTTGCAGTTCAACGGGGAGAACATCTGACCTGCTAGGCCCCCGCTGGTATGGAAAACAGACGAAGGTGAGTAAAAAGCCTGTAGGAGTCGCGCATTCCGTGATTCGGTGACTGATGTACCCGGACTTCACGTGGGCGCGAGCCGGCGGCAGGCAGCATCCCTGCCCCCTTCGGGGTCCTGTTCCAGGGGGCCGAGCCGGTCTGCCCTCACTGCGTTGCGGAGCCGACCCATGCTCACCGATCTCAAGACCCCGTACACCGACACCCGCGCCGGTGACCTCGCCTGGGCGCTCGGGCGCGACCCCATGCCGGCCCTGGCGAAGCTGGACCTCGAACTCGAGGGAACAGCGGTCCAGCTGAGACTTCTCGGCGCTTCACACCAGGTGCTGCTCGCGGACGAGGGCGGCATCTTCTGCTCGGAGACCGTGGCGTGCATCCCCGGCAGCAGGACACCGCTGCCGCTGGGGGTGTCGAAGCGGATGGACGACTGGGAGTACGCGTTCGCGGCGCGTGTCGAGACGCTCTCCGACGGCTCCTTCGCGGGGCGCGCCCAGGAGTTGCTCGCACTCGTCGCGGACCACCCGCACGGGCTGGCCGGCACCTTCCCCGGCAGCCCGAACGCCTTCACCGCCCTGCTGGTCCAGCGGCGCGGCCGCCAGACGCACTGGCGGACCTGGCACGCGTACCCGCAGGAGCGGCGGCTCGTCGTGACCCACACCAGGGTGGGGGCGCGCGTGCGGGAACCGGAGCGGGTGGGCGTGTGACCCCGGCGCGACCCGTTCGGGGCGTACGCGGGTGCGCGCCGCAGGCTCCCGCTCCGCCGTGCGCCCCTGGCGCGCTCCACGCCCCCTCCGGGGCGTACACGCCGCACACAGGATCAAGGGGTGTCGGTTCGTGCGCATGTGCGGTTCATTGCACCTGTGTGGGTGACAAGCCTCGCGGGAGGCGTCCCGTAGCGTTCCCGGCATGATCGAAATGCCCGCTTCCGTACCGGCGGGGGCGTCGGGGCCCGCGCCGCCGCGGCAGGAGCCGCCACGGGCCCCGTCACAGGCGCCACCGCAGGAGCAGGCGCAGGCGCGGGAGCAGGAGCGGCAGCAGGAACTCGCACGGCTGCCCGTGCCGCCCGGGATCGGGCGCTTCCTCGTCCTCGCCGCGGTCTTCGTCTGCGCCGCCTGCGGTCTCGTCTACGAACTCGAACTCGTCGCCCTCGGCTCCCATCTGGCCGGCGACTCCGTCACCCACACCTCCGTCGTGCTGTCGGTGATGGTCTTCGCCATGGGCCTGGGATCGCTGCTCGCCAAGCGGCTGCGCACCCGCGCCGCGGCCGGGTTCGGGATCGTCGAGGCACTGCTGGCGCTGGTCGGCGGAGGCTCGGCGATGGCGCTGTACGCCTACTTCGCCTGGGTCGGTGGCTCGGTGGCGGTGCTGATCGGCTTCTCACTGGTCATCGGGGTTCTCATCGGCGCCGAGATGCCGCTGCTGATGACCCTCATCCAGCGGATCCGGAAACAGGACGCCGGCGGCGCGGTCGCCGATCTGTTCGCCGCGGACTACGTGGGCGCCCTCGTCGGCGGGCTCGCCTTCCCCTTCCTGCTCCTCCCGCTGATGGGCCCGCTCCCCGGAGCCCTGGTGGTCGGTACGGTGAACGCCGTCGCGGGCGGCGTGCTGGTGCTGTGGCTGTTCCGCGGCGACCTGTCACCCCGCTCGCGCCGCGCCCTGCTGCTCGTCAACGCACTGGTGGTGGCCCTGCTGGTCACCGGGGTCGCCGTCGTCGACTCCTTCGAGCGGGCCGCCCGCCGGGCGGTGTACGGCGGCGAGGTGCGGACGGTGCGGAACACCGCCGTACAGGAGATCGTGCTCACCGAGGGCGTCCGGCACTCCGGCGGGAGCGAGCCTGCCGGTTTCGGGATGTTCCTCGACGGCCGGCTGCGGGTGTGCGGCGGGGACGAGCGGCGCTACCACGAGGCTCTGGTCCATCCCGCGATGGCGGCGGGCCCGCACGGCAGGGTGCTGGTCCTGGGCGGCGGCGACGGACTGGCCCTGCGCGAGGTGCTGCGCCACCCGGGGGTGGAGTCGGCGACGGTGGTGGAACTCGACCCCGGCGTGGTGGAGCTGGCCCGCACCGATCCGGTGCTGGGCCGCCTCAACCGCCGTTCGCTGGACGACCCGCGGGTGCGGGTGGAGACGGGGGACGCCTTCGACTGGCTGCGCTCCTGGCCGGACTCCGGCCGGCCGGCGTACGACGTGATCGTCTCGGATCTGCCCGACCCCGGCGCCTCGGACAGCTCCCGGCTGTACTCGCAGGAGTTCTTCGGGCTGGCCGCGCGGGCGCTGTCGGAGCGGGGGCGGCTGGCGGTGCACGCGGGACCGGCCGGGGAACGCCCCCGCACGTACTGGACGGTGGAGACCACACTGCGGACCGCGGGCCTGCGCACCGCCCCCTACACGGTGGACGGGCGGCTGTCCGGCCTCACCGCCGGCTCCGGCCGTCCGCAGCGGCGCGAGGGTACGGCCGCGGAGGGTCGGGAAGGGCCCGGCGACAGGCCCGGCGACTGGGGCTTCGTGCTGGCGGCGCACGGCGCTCCGCCGCCGCTCGCCCTCGAACCGGGCGGTCCGGCCCCGCACGCCTTCGGCGCGGCGGATCTGCGCCGCGCCGCGGCCCGTGCGGAGCAGAACCGTATCGCCGGCCTGCGGCCCTCCACCCTGACACACCCCCGCTACCGGGACTGAGGGACGCGTCCGGGCGGGAGG
>NZ_JAKMAY010000477.1:0-2773 GCF_022015835.1 Streptomyces sp. ICN903
CAGCGCCCGCGCTCCAGGTCCCGAAGCCCGCCCCGACCCCGGTGACGTCCCGCTCCCGCAGCCGCCGCGCCGTCTCCAGCACCCCGTCCCGGTACGGCGTACGGGCCAGTCTCCGTGCCGCGCGGTAGACGGTGAGCGGTACGAGCACCGAGCGCCCGGTCGCGCCCTCCGCCTTCGCCAGCGCCGTGACCGGCCGCAGCAGGTGGCGGCGGCGCCGGTCCAGCAGCAGGTCCGCCAGCCGGGCCGGGTGGGCGTCGAGCACCTCGCGGGCGCCGTATCCGGACAGGTGGTCCGCGCTGCCGGCCGCCAGGCGCAGCCGGTGCCGTTCGGCGACGACCAGCGAGGGGCCCGGCTCGTCGGTCAGCGGCCCGTCGGCGAGCGGGCCGCCGCCGGGCCCGGCGTACGGCAGGGCCTCCTCGCCGGCGGCGACGACGACGTGGTGCAGCCGGGGGTTCTCCGCGATGCTGCGGGCGCGTTCCAGTTCGGCCTCGCGTCCCGAGAGCGGGTCCAGTGTCAGGTCGTTGAAGGTGACGGCGAGCAGCCGCTCGCCCGCCGACGTCCCCGGCGTGCCGTACACCGTGCCCGGGACGCCGGGCAGTCCGGCGGCCAGCAGCGCGAGCGTCGCCGACGCGCTGCCGCCCGACAGGTCGGCGCCGATGCCGGGCGCGGGGCCCCTGACCCGCCCGCCCGGCCGGTCCGCGAGCCGCTGGGCCGGTCCCATGCCGGGGACCGGTCCGGGGTCGAGGCTGCCGAGGTCGGGCACGGGCGCGTGGCGCGGGGCGGCCAGCCGCACCCGTACGGCCTCCACCAGCGCCTCTCGCACCCCGGCGACCGCCGCCTCCGCGTCGACGGGGGGCGCGGCGACGACGGTGGGGACGGCGGGTTCGTAGCTGACGGTCTCGCGGCTGCGGCCGTCGCGCATGACCAGCGCGTGTCCGGGTGCCACGCGGCGCACCCCCGCGTAGGGCGTGCCGTCGCCCAGGGCCTCGGGCGCGTCGGGGCAGGCGAGCAGGGCGGCGAGGTGTCCGACGTCGAGCTGTGCCTCGATCAGGTCGGCCAGCGGCAGTGCGGCGGTGGCGTAGGCGGTGCCGCCCGCCCACGGGGTGTGGAAGACGGGCCGGGCGCCGGCGAGGTCGGTGGTGATGGTGACGCGGCGGCCGACGCGTACGACCGCGGTGTAGCTGCCGGGCCAGGCGGTCAGGTGGCGCAGGGCGCCGCCGCGGGCGGCGAACAGCCCGATGCGCAGCTGCTCGTCGGAGGCGCCGCAGGAGCCCAGCACCGCGAGTCTGCTGCCGCCGTCGGCCTCGACCAGGCGCACCTCGTCGGGTCGCCAGTCGCCGACCGCCCACAGCGGGTCGGGGCCGTCCCACAACTGCCGCGCCCCCACCGGCTGGATCGTCTGCCCGGGTCTGGCCGCGCCGCCCGCGCCGGAGGCGTGGTCTGCGGCCCATCCCACCAACCACCGCATCGCCGCCTCCGCATGGCCCCGTGGATCGGTAACTCGCCGTCGGCGGCGGCCGATCGGTGGCGGGTCACCGTCGGCAGCCGTCAACCGCCGTCGCTGCGGACCATGCTGCCACGGGATGGGCGTGCGGGAGGTGTCCGGGCACGCGGACGCGCGGAAGCCGGCGCCGGACCCCGGCGCCGTGACGGCCCGCTCGACGGCTCCGCGGGGAGCGGCGTCATTCGGCCAAATATTTGCCGTGAGATATGCCTAACGAATCATCGTCGGCGTCTCGTCGGCGTGTTGTCGAAGCCCTGCCGGCGGGTCGCCGGTGCGGTGCCGGCGCCTCTCCGGCAGTCCGGGAGGCTTCACCACCTCCCGGACCGGACCGCCGTCCGCGGGGAGTGGGACGACGGCATTCCCCCAGCCCACTGGTTCCAGTGCAGTGGGCCGACCCACGCAGCACCCATGGAAACGCCCCCTGTGCGGGCCGCACAGAGCGCACGGACAGGCGCACCGGCACACACCCGGAGCACACGCCGGGGGAGCATGCGCGGTGCGGCCCGGAGTGCCCGCCGGCGTCCCGCGCGCCGTTCGCAAGCCGCCGGCCCGCGCGCCGCGGAGCCTGCACGAATCCCGCCATCCCGGAAGACGGCCCTTAACGGTAGGGATGCGGCGAACTACGCTGGGTTGACGAATGCCCCGTGTGCGCGGCACGGGGTGGCCGTCGGTGTGTGTCAGGGGTGCGCATGTCCAGGGAGCCACGCGGGCCGAACGAGAAACTCGGCGCCGTCCTCGCCCTCGCCGGGATCAGCAACGCCGGGCTCGCCCGCCGGGTCAACGACCTCGGGGCGCAGAGAGGACTGACCCTCCGCTACGACAAGACGTCGGTCGCCCGCTGGGTCTCCAAGGGCATGGTGCCGCAGGGCGTGGCCCCCCATCTGATCGCCGCCGCGATCGGCAGCAAGCTGGGGCGTCCCGTCCCGCTGCACGAGATCGGCCTGGCGGACGCCGATCCGGCACCGGAGGTCGGCCTGTCCTTCCCCCGCGACGTCGGCGCGGCCGTGCGGTCGGCCACCGAGCTGTACCGGCTGGATCCGGCCGGGCGGCGCGGCGGGGGCGGGGGCGTGTGGCAGTCGCTGGCGGGTTCGTTCTCGGTGAGCGCCTACGCCGTGCCCACCTCGCGCTGGCTCATCAAGCCCGCCGACAGCTCCGTGGCACGGGACGCCTCCGCTCCGTCCGGGGCTTTCCCGACCGGTCCCGGCGGTACCGCCGGGACCGCGGGTGCCGGCCCGCTGCCCGGCCCCGCCGACGAGCAGCGCCCGTACC
>NZ_JAKMAY010000478.1:0-2755 GCF_022015835.1 Streptomyces sp. ICN903
GACGAGGATGCCCGCCCCCATGTCACAGCAGCTCGCCATCGGTCCGCACACGGTCCGGCCGCCCGTGGTCCTCGCGCCGATGGCCGGGATCACCAACGCGCCGTTCCGGACGCTGTGCCGCGAGTACAGCGGTGGCCGGGGACTGTTCGTCAGCGAGATGATCACCACCCGGGCACTGGTCGAGCGGGACGCCAAGACCATGCGGCTCGTCCACTTCGCCGAGACCGAGAAGCCGCGCTCCATCCAGCTCTACGGAGTGGACCCGGCGACCGTCGGCAAGGCCGTCCGCATGATCGCCGACGAGGACATGGCCGACCACATCGACCTCAACTTCGGCTGCCCGGTGCCCAAGGTGACCCGCAAGGGCGGTGGCTCGGCGCTGCCGTACAAGCGGAACCTGCTGCGGGCCATCCTGCGCGAGGCCGTCACCGGCGCCGGCGGGCTGCCGGTGACCATGAAGATGCGCAAGGGCATCGACGACGACCACCTCACCTATCTGGACGCCGGGCGCATCGCGGTGGAGGAGGGCGTCACCGCCATCGCCCTGCACGGCCGCACCGCCGCCCAGCACTACGGCGGCACCGCCGACTGGGACGCCATCGCCGCGCTGAAGGAGGCCGTGCCCGAGATCCCGGTGCTGGGCAACGGCGACATCTGGTCGGCCGACGACGCGGTGCGGATGATGCGCGAGACCGGCTGCGACGGCGTCGTGGTCGGACGCGGCTGCCTGGGCCGGCCGTGGCTCTTCGGCGATCTGGTGGCGGCCTGCGAGGGCAGGCCGGAGCGGGCCGAGCCCACCCTGGGCGAGGTCGCCGCGGTGATGCTGCGGCACGCCCGGCTGCTGGGGGAGTGGCTGGAGGACGAGGCGCGCGGGGTGATCGACTTCCGCAAGCACGTGGCCTGGTACACCAAGGGCTTCCCGGTCGGTTCCGAGATGCGCCGGAGGCTGGCCGTCGCGTCCTCGCTCGCCGAGCTGGAGGATCTGCTGGGCGAGCTCGACTTGGACCAGCCGTGGCCCAAGGGCGCGGACGGCCCGCGCGGGCGCACCTCCGGACGCAACCGGGTGGCCCTGCCCGACGGCTGGCTGGACGACCCGTACGACCGCGCGGGCGTCGCGGCCGACGCAGAGCTGGACACCTCCGGCGGCTGAACCGGCTCCGGGCTCCGGGCCCGGGACCCTCCGGGGGTCTCAGGGAGCCCGCTCAGTCCGCCGTGCCGCTGCGCACCAGCGCCCCGACGCGCATCCCGGTGCGCACCGCCGCGCGGTCCGCGGACCGGTCGGCACTGCGGGAGAGCAGGTCCAGGGCGAGCGCCGCCGTCCAGCTGAACTCCCGGGCGCCCCGGCCCGCCCCGGTGTGCGGGTCGACGTACTCGGCGAAACCGGAGGCGGCGGCCGACGCCAGCACCGCGGCGCGCAGGGAGTCGGCCCGGTTGGTGTGCCCGTACTGCCTCAGACCCCGCTCCACCAGCCAGTTGACGTTGAACCAGGCCGGTCCCCGCCAGTAGCGGCACGAGTCGAAGGCGTGGCCCTTCAGGTCGTAGCTGGGCACCAGGCGGACGGTGTCGCCCAGCCCGAAGTGCTCGCCGCCGACGGTGCGCAGCAGCGTGCGGACGATTCGCCGCGGCAGGCCGGGGACGATCAGCGGCACCAGTCCGGCGGCGCTGCGCTCCCGGATCGGCTCGCCGCGGTGACCGGCTCGTACGTCGCGGCACAGGAACATGCCGCTGTGCTCGTCCCACAGGCGCTCCACCAGGGCGTCGGTCAGCCGCGCGGCCCGTGCGCGGTGCCCGCCGGGGTCGCCTTCCGGGCCCTCGGCCCCGACCTCGGCGGCGATCTGCGCCAGGGCGTGCTCGGAGGCGATCAGCAGGGCGTTGACACCTGGGTCCTCCACCGCGAACGGGTGCGGGGCGTCGGCGTCCCGGTAGCCGTGGTCGCGGTAGTCGGCCGCCAGCCGCACGTACCGGCCGTAGTCCAGGTCGGTGGGGCGGTCGGCGGCCGAGCCGTGGTCGAGGTCGCAGCGGCGGAAGGAGCGGGGATCGGCCGGCTCCACGCGGGACAGGGGGGCGTCCCAGGCCGGGCTGTTGTCCATGCCCGGCTCCCACGGGTGGACGGCCGACACCAGTCCGTGCCCGCCCAGGTCACGGTGGGCGGTCAGATAGCGGTGCCAGGCGACCAGCCGCGGGTAGAGGCGTCTGAGGAAGCCGCGCCGCCGCGAGGTCGCCGGGTCGGCGCGGTGCACCAGCCAGACGGCGAGCGCGTGGACGGGCGGCTGCACGATTCCCGAGGTCTCCACGTGCCCGGGCGCCCCGGCCCCGGCTCCGGCGGTCGAGGAGCGCCAGAAGTCCGGGCTGGGGAAGTACGCCCCGAGCGGCACGGACGGATTGAAGACGATGTGCGGGACGCGGCCGTCGCCCCACTGGGCGGCCATCAGCGTCTCCAGCTCGCGCTGGGCGCGCGGCGCCGACAGGTGGCGCAGGCCGATCGCGACGAACGCCGAGTCCCAGCTCCACTGGTGCGGGTACAGGCTGCGGGAGGGAACGGTCGAGGCGCCCGTCCAGTTGCGCAGCAGCACCTGGCGCGCGGCCTGGCGCAGCTCGGCCGCGGTGACGCCGACAGGCGGCCGCTGGGCGGGGATGAACGGCCGGGCTGTGGTGAGGGGGAGCGGGACGGGCTTCATCGGACCGCCGCACCCGCGCCGGAGCGGGCGGTGGAGGGTGCCGCACACGGCCGTGGCCCCCCGGCCCGGGGGGCGGG
>NZ_JAKMAY010000479.1:0-2730 GCF_022015835.1 Streptomyces sp. ICN903
GCGTCAGTGGTCCATGGCCAGCGTCCAGTCCCCCGCCCACCCGGCCAGGGTGACCGACGACAGCGGCCGGACGTCCACGCGCCAGTAGGTGTGCGGCGGCGCCTTCAGCGCGTACACCGCGGCCGCGCGCAGCACCGTCGGTTCGACGACCGCGGCGATCAGGGTGTCGCCCTCGCCGCCCGGCCGGGTGTCCAGCCAGTCGCCCACCCGCAGGATGAAGGAGAACAGCGACTCGCCGCCGTGCGGGGTGGCGTGGGGGTCGGCGAGCCAGGCGTCCACGGCCCGCGGCTCGACCGCGGCGACCTCCCTGAGGGTGCGCCCGCGCCACCGCCCCATGTCGCACTCGCGCAGCGCGGGCTGGGCCAGCGGCCGCATCCCCAGGACGTCCCCGGTCTCGCGGCAGCGCATGGTCGGCGAGCAGTAGCGCAGTTCGGCGCCCGCCAGGTGCCCGTACGCCGCGATGGCCCGCTCCGCCTCCCGCCACCCGGCGGCGTCCAGGGGACGGTCGTCCTCGAAGCGCACGTCCAGCAGGGATGAGCTGCGGGCGGCGGCGAGCAGCGTGATCCGCAGATGCATTACCGGATGGTAGAACCGTGAACCGGATTGTTCGACGGTCGGGCACGGACTGTTTTCGGACGTATGCCCGGATCACTCGGGGATCAGCGCCATCAGCCGTCCGGGCTCCGCCGGCGGCCGGAAGCCGAACCCCTCGTAGAGGCCGTGCGCGTCCTCGGTGGCCAACAGCACCCGCCCGAGCCCGTACGGTTCGAGCTCCGCGAGCGCGGCCCGCACCAGCGCCTTCCCCAGGCCCCGGCCGCGGGCGGCGGGGGCGACGTAGACGTCGCACAGCCAGGCGAAGGTGGCCCGGTCGGTGACCACGCGCGCGTAGCCGAGCTGCTCGCCGGTGCCCCTGTCGTACGCCCCGAGGTTGAGCGAGCCCGCGATGGCCCTGTCCTGTTTGCCGCGGCTGCGGCCGAGCGCCCAGTAGGCGTCGGTGGACAGCCAGTGGTGGACGCGTGCGGCGTCGAGGCGGGCGGGGTCGGCGGAGATCTCGTACGAGGTGCTCATGGCGGGAGAGCCTGGCAGCCGGCCACGCGGACCGTCGACCGGTTTCACCTCTCCTCGCGCTTCCCCGCGCATCAACCGTTTCCCTCCGCTCCCCTCCGTCTCCCCCGCGCCTCTCCGTTTCCGCGCTCGCAGGCGCCCGGCCGCCCTCCGCCCCTAGAATCGGGATCAAAAGTATTTTCTTCTCAAAACAGGCAGAAGGAGACCGCCGATGCAGGCGAACGCGGGCGACCTGCTGCTGGTCCACGGCAGGTTCGTGGGACAGCACGAGAGGGTCGCGGAGATCATCGAGGTACTGGGGACGAACGGCGAGCCGCCGTACCGGGTCCGCTTCGAGGACGGGCACGAGACAGTGATGTCGCCGGGGCCCGACTCCGTGGTGCGGCACCACGGCGAGCCCCTGCTGGAGCACGGCGAGCCCCGGCGCCGCTGACGCCGGGGCCGCGCACAGGACGAAGGGAGGCGGGGGCCGCCGCGGGAGACCGGCTAGCGGGGAGCCCGCACCGGGCGGTCGTAGTGGTCCTCCACCACCCGGCTCATCGCCCCGATCGGGTCCGCGGCGACGTGCTTCGCCGAGAAGTAGACGTTGCCGCGGACCTCGGGGTACCGGCGGCAGAGCGTCAGATGGCGGGAGAGTTCGGCCGGGTCGTGCCAGGCCGGCCCCTGGGCCGAATCGCCCGCCTTGTACAGCGCCTCGCCGATGTGGAGTTCGACGCCGGTGCCCCGCACCACGTCGGCCCACCAGGGCACCAGTTTCGCGTAGTCGGCGGCGGCGAAGCCGATGTTCCAGTACACCTGCGGCACGATGTGGTCGACCCAGCGCTCGCGCACCCACTTGCGGGTGTCGGCGTACAGGTCGTCGTAGGTCTCCACGCCCGCGCGGGTGTCGGAGCCCTCCGGATCGGTACCCGCGTTGCGCCACACGGCGAAGGGGCTGATCCCGAAGCGCACGCGCGGCTTGGTCCGCCTCAGGCGCAGCGCGGTCTCCCGCACCAGCCGGTCGATGTTGTCGCGCCGCCAGTCGGCCCGGTCGGCGAAGGCGCCGCCGTACCGCTCGTAGGCCTCGTCGTCGTCGAAGACCTCACCCGCCACCGGGTACGGGTAGAAGTAGTCGTCCCAGTGCACGCCGTCGATGTCGTAGCGCTCCACCGCGTCGAACATCGCGTCCTGGACGAAGGCGCGCACCTCGGGCAGTCCGGGGTTGTAGTAGAGCTTGCCGCCGTAGGTCACCACCCACTCCGGGTGGCGGCGCGCGGGGTGGGAGCCGGCCAGCCGCCCGGGGTCGGTGTGATTGGCCACCCGGTAGGGGTTGAACCAGGCGTGCAGTTCCAGCCCGCGCCGGTGCGCCTCGCACACGGCGAAGCCCAGCGGATCCCAGCCGGGGTCCTCGCCCTGGGTGCCGGTGAGGTACTGCGCCCAGGGCTCGTACGGCGAGGGCCACAGGGCGTCCGCGGTGGGCCGCACCTGGAGGAACACCGTGTTGAGGCGGCGCTCGACCGCCGTGTCCAGATGCGCCAGCAGTTGTCTTCGCTGCTCGTCGGCGGCGAGCCCGGGTCTGGTCGGCCAGTCGATGTTGGCGACGGTGGCCACCCACATCCCGCGCAGCTGCGGGCGCTGCCGGTACCGACCGGCCCCGCCGCCCGCCTCCCCGGCCGACGCCGTACC
>NZ_JAKMAY010000048.1:0-25898 GCF_022015835.1 Streptomyces sp. ICN903
CCCGCCCGCCTGATCCACCGCGCCCCGGCGCGGGCCACCGGTGGGACGTGCCGTCGCGTCCCGCCCGGGACTACGGTGGAAGGCGAGGTCCGACCGGTGCCCCGACGAAAAGGGGGGCGACATGGTGTCCCACAGCGTGGACGGAACAGCCCTCACCGACCTCCGCGCCGGCTTCGCCGGCGATGTCATCACTCCCGGCGACGGGCCCTACGACGAGGCCCGCGCGGTCTTCAACGCGATGATCGACCGGCATCCCGCCGTCATCGCCCAGTGCGAGACCGAACGCGATGTCGCCGAGGCGATCCGGTTCGGGCGGGCCAACGGTCTGGAGATCGCGGTCCGCGGCGGCGGGCACAGCGTCGCGGGCATGGCCCTGACCGAGGGCGGCATCGTCGTCGACCTGCGGCGCATGCACACGGTCGTGGTCGATCCGGGCAGGCGCACCGCACGGGTCGGCGGCGGCGCCGTCATGAGTCATCTGGACCGGGCCACTGAGCCGTACGGTCTGGCGACGACCGGCGGCCGGGTCTCCACCACCGGGGTGGGCGGGTTCGTGCTGGGCGGCGGGACGGGCTGGCTGGACCGCAGGTTCGGCCTGGCGAGCGACAACCTGCTGTCCACCGATCTGGTCACCGCGGACGGCCGCACGGTGCGCGCGAGCGAGGAGGAGAATCCGGAGCTGTTCTGGGCGCTGCACGGCGGTGGCGGCAACTTCGGCGTGGCCACCTCACTCACCCTGCGGCTGCACCCGCTCGCGGAGGTGACCGCGGCCCTGCTGATGTGGCGGCCCGAGGCGGGCCCGGATGTGGCGCGGGTCTACCGCGGCTTCCTGGAGTCCGCCCCGGACGAGGTCGGCGGCGGGCTCATCTACCTGACCGCGCCGCCCGAGGAGTTCGTCCCCGCGGACATGGCCGGGAAGCTCGCCTGCGCGGTGCTGATCACGTACGCGGGCGGCATGCAGGAGATGCGCGATGTCGCCGAGCCCATGCTCGACATGGACCACGACGCCGAGATGATCACCGAACTGTCCTACGCCGACCTGCAGTGCATGCTGGACGACCCGCCCGGTTACCGGAACTACTGGTCGGCCGAGTACCTGGCCTCCTTCCCCGATCGGGCCGTGGACGCCTTCTGCGCCCGCGCCGCCGATCTGCTCGTGCCCTCGCCCTCCCAGCACGTCCTCTTCCCGCAGGGCGGCGCGGTCGCGCGGGGCCCGGAGGACCACCCGATCCCCTGGCGGCGGGCCCCGTGGGTGGTCCACCCCTTCGGGCTGTGGGAGGACCCCGCCGACGACGAGCGTGTCAGGCGGTGGGCCCACGACGTACGCGCGGACGTCAGGCCCTGGTCGACCGGGGCGGTCTACCTCAACTTCATCGGGCACGAGGGCGAGGACCGTGTGGTCGCCGGGTTCGGGCCGGACAACCACCGGCGGCTGGCCGCGGTCAAGGCCGAGTACGATCCCGGCAACGTCTTCCGGCTCAACCACAACATCAGGCCCGGCTGACGCCGGGCCGACGCGGCGTGCCGGGCGCGCACGGTACGCCGTGAGCCGGGTGACAAGTCCCCGCCTCCCCGGGTCCGATGGGGGCTCACCGCACCGCCACCGCACCGCCCACCACGGTGCGGGACGGTCAGGCCCCCGCCGAGACGAGGAACCGTCCCATGGCGGCGAGCACCGACGGCTCGACACGGTAGTACACCCAGGTGCCGCGGCGCTCGGAGGTGAGCAGTCCGGCCTCACGGAGCTTCTTCAGGTGGTGGCTGACGGTGGGCTGGGAGACCCCGACGTCGGAGATGTCGCACACGCATGCCTCACCGCCGTCGTGCGAGGCCACCAGGGAGAACAGTCTCAGCCGCACCGGATCGCCCAGCGCCTTGAACATCGCGGCGGTCCGCTCGGCCTCCTCGGCCGTCAGCGGGCGCTCGGTCAGCGGCGGGCAGCACGGCTCCACCTTCGAAACCGGCGGCGCCTTCGTGTTCGACATACACCTATGTTGACACATGTCGAATCAGCCGGGCCAGGATGCGTGGGTCCCGAAACCACCCCGCTCGCCGTCCGCGGCCCCGCGCCGGACCCCGTGGCTGCGCGTTTGTAGAATGCCCGCGTGAACCGGCGGCCGCACCCATCGACCAGCCCCCACCGGGCCCGGGTCCGCGTGGTGCTGCTGGTCCTGGCGGTGCTGACGGGGTTGGTGGCCATGCACGGCCTGGCCCCGGCCGGAGCGGCCGCCGTACCGAACGCCTCTCACAGCGCGCCTGCCGCCGGTCACGCGGTGTCCGCGGGCGCGGACACCGCCGCGTACGGTTCCCCGGGCACTGCCGCGGGCGGCGCCTGCGCGCACCCGGGCCACGGGACGAACGGGCACCTCGACCACGCCGACGCCACCTGCGCGGCCGTGGGCACTTCCGGCCCGCCTCCGCTGTCGGCGCCCTCCTCCTGCGCCGTCGCCCCGGCGGAGGCGCCCTTCGCGGGGCGGGCGCCGTCCGCGGCCCTCCCCGGCCGCGCTCCCCCATCGCTGAGCGAACTGCAACTCCTGCGCATATAGGAGCGCCCCGCGCGACCGCCACCCCGTCCGGGGGCCGGCGGCCGCGTGCGACGCGCCCATGTCCCGCCCCGCCTCCGGGGCTTCCCTCCCACAGCAGGAGTCCGTACCACCATGACCTCACACCGTTTCGCCCTGCGCCGCGCCGCCCTCGCGGTGACCGCCGCGACCGCCGCCGCCGTCCTGGCCGCCTGCGGCTCCCAGGAGTCCTCCCCCGCCGGCCGCGGCGGCCACGACGACAGGCCCGCCGCGAGCTCCTCCGCCCCCGTCTCGGCCGGCTCCCACAACGCCGCCGACGTCTCCTTCGCCCAGGGGATGATCCCCCACCACCGGCAGGCGGTGGTGATGGCCGAGATGGCGGAGACCCGGGCCGCCTCGCAGGAGGTCAAGGACCTGGCGGCCGCGATCAGGAAGGCCCAGGACCCGGAGATCGAGACCATGTCCGGATGGCTGGAGTCCTGGGGCGAGCAGGTGCCCCCCAGGACGGAGGGCACGGACGGGACGGACCACTCCGGTCACGGCTCCCGCGAGATGAGCGGAATGAGCGGGATGATGACCCCCGAGGAGATGGCGGAACTGGAGGAGTCCTCCGGCGAGGCGTTCGACACCGCCTTCCTGGAGATGATGATCGAGCACCACAAGGGTGCGGTGGCCATGGCCGAGGACCAGAAGGAGAACGGCTCCCACGGCCCGGCGAAGGCCATGGCCGACGACATCATCACCGCCCAGAACGCCGAGATCGGCACGATGGAGAAGCTGCTCGGCCGGAAGTAGGACCGGTGCCGGGGCCCGGGATCCGCATGACACGGACCCCGGCCCCCGGTTTATGTACCGCTTTCGGGTGTTACCCGTCCGCACGGCACCGCGGGCCCCGGCCCCGCACCGGGCCAGGGGCCGCGAGACCGAACGGAACCGCACGAAAGGGGACAACCATGACGACGATGGTCAGCGAGATGCTGCGCACCTACCCGGCCGACCTCGGCGGTGTGAACCGCCAGGCCATGGAGCGCTGCATCGCCGAGTGCTTCGACTGCTCGCAGGCCTGTACGGCGTGCGCGGACGCCTGCCTGTCGGAGGACATGGTCGCCGAGCTGCGCAAGTGCATCCGCACCAACCTGGACTGCTCGGACATCTGCGAGGCCACCGGCAAGATCCTGTCCCGGCACACCGGCTACGACGCCAACATCACCCGCACCCAGCTCCAGGCCTGCGCCATGGTCTGCAAGTCCTGCGCGGAGGAGTGCGAGCGCCACGCCGACATGCACGAGCACTGCCGCATCTGCGCCGAGGCCTGCCGCCGCTGCGAGCAGGCCTGCAACGAGCTGCTGGCGACCCTCTGAGGCCCCTTTCCGAGGCCGCCTCCGGGTCAGGACAGGAACGCCGCCCTCCGCCGCCCCGGCCCCGGCCGGGGCGGCGCCGCGTACGGATGCCGCACGTCGGCGAGGACCGGGACGGGCGGGCGGGGCCGGCCGCCCTGGACATCGCCCGCCGGCCCCGTCGGCCCGGGCACCGTCCTGGCCGCCACCGCCGGCGGTGTCCGCGAGCCCCGCGACGGCGGCAGGACCTCCGCCGAGCGCCTGCCCCTGCCCGGGGGCGGCCGCTGACGGCTTCCCCGGGGACCCCCCGGTCCGGGCACCGGCGGGTGAGGGCTCAGGTCCGGTCGTCGCGGTCGTCGCGCCATCCGTCGCTGTGCAGGAACCCCCGTACGCTGCGCCGCCGCCGGGCGTGCTCCCGGACCCCGGCGGCGTACCGCTCCTCGCCGACCACGGGGACGCCCGCCCGCCGCAGCACCGACAGCTCGGGCGCGGGGCGCTCCTGTCCGGCACGGCGGAAGAACTGCCCCCGCAGTGTGTCCAGCACCAGGTCCAGGGCGGACAGCAGGGGGCCGGTGGCCGCCGGGTCGGGCCGGGCCTCGGGAGCCGCACCGGCGCACAGCAGCAGGAGGGTGTCGTCGAGGACGGCGACGGCGGGGGCGGGGGCCTTGTCGGACGAGGCGGAGTGGAAGTAGTGGACGACCGGGTAGGCCAGGTGCCGTTCGCCCATGCGCAGCAGCGGGGCGGTCAGGGAGACCAGATGCTGGTTGAACATGGAGCTGAAGCCGTTCCCGGTCCACCCCGCGGCGATGACCGCGGCGGCGTCCCGCCCCAGGACGTGGATCTGCTCGGCCAGGACGCGCTTGTGGACCACCGCCTGGACCACCTACACCAGATAGGTGATGGAGAGGGTGACCAGGAACAGCCCGGACAGGGAGGCGACGGTGGTGGCCACCTGGGCCCAGGCGGTGCCGGGGACGTAGTCGCCGATGCCCAGGGTGAAGACGGTGTAACCGGTGAAGTACACCCGCGCCCAGCCGTCGGCGGGCACACCGGTGACGGAGGTGACGACGGCCTCGTCGTGGGAGGCGAACACCAGCCACCATCCGGCCCACAGCAGCACCGTCCAGGTCAGGAAGGTGGCCAGCAGGGTGAGTGTCCCGCTCCACTCCAGCAGCCGCGTTCCGCGCGGCACCCGGGACCGGACGGCCAGGAGGCCTCGCCACACTCCTTTGGCCACCCGGCCGCCCACCGGGCCGGTGCCCGTGACCATCGACAGCGAGGTGATCACCGCGTCGGCCAGTGCCAGGGCGGCCAGGGCGCAGCCGGCCACCGCCGTCAGCACGTTCATCGCGCCGCCTCCCGGCTCTTCTCCCCCGCCCTGGCGTAGAGGGACAGGCCGGGGGCGGTGGTGACGCCGTGCGCGACGGTGCTGGCTGCGATGACGAGCGTTCCGGCGGCCAGCACCACCGGGTCGGCGCCGAGCCGGTGGGCCTCCATCGTCAGGTAGAACAGGGCCGAGACGCCGATGGGGCCGAACCAGCCCATGAAGAGGGTGTCGCGCCAGGTCAGGGAGAGCGGCCGCTTCAGCGCCAGCAGGACCGGCAGGCGGCGCAGCAGCAGAACGCCCAGGACCAGCAGGATGCCGCGCCACCAGCCCAGCTCGCCCCACTCGCGCCAGGGGATCATGGCACCGAGCACGACGAACAGCGGCAGGACGAGGAAGCGGTTGACCGCCTCGTCGTTCTTGTCCTCGTCGGCGCGTTCGCTGACCGAGCTCGTCGCGTTGAAGGCCAGCCCGCTGACGAAGACGGCGAGGACGCCGTCCAGGCGCATCAGTCCGGCCGCCCCGAGGACGAGGAGGGCCAGCAGCAGGGTGTAGACCAGCAGGGGGCCGGACTGGACGCTCCGGTGCTCCTCCGCCTTGCGCAGCGCCCTGCCGCCCAGCGCGCCGGCCGCCGCTCCGAAGACGACCGCGCCCAGCACCTGCCACAGGGACTCCAGCAGCGCGTCGGTTCCGCCGAGGGTTCCGGCGATCGCCACCGCGGCCAGCACCAGGGGCAGGGCGAGGCCGTCGTTGGCGCCCGACTCCAGGGACAGCAGCTGCCGGGTGCGGGCGGTGATCGTCTTCTCGGCCGGCTCGCCGGTGACCACGCTGGAGGCGAGCACCGGGTCGGTGGGGCACAGGGCCGCGCCCAGCAGCGCGGCCGCGCCGAGACCGACCCCGAGGACGGCGGCCGACAGCGCCGTGGTGATCAGCGCCATCCCCAGCATGGCCACCACCAGCAGGACGGCCAACGGCTTCGCCCTCGAGCGCACGTCGCGGAACGGATAGCGCAGGGCGATCGCCATCACCGACACCGCCAGGAGCAGGCGGGAGGCCTCGTGCAGCTCCTTGTGCCCCTCGACCACGGTGGGCAGGTCGAGGACGCCCAGCACCTGCGGGCCGAAGACGATCCCGGCCAGCAGCGCCAGCAGCGGCCCGCTCAGCGGGGCGCGCTGGATGCGTACGGAGAGGGCGGCGACGACCAGGGCGAGGGCCGCGGTGACGGTCAGGATTCTGTCCAGCATGTCCGTGCGGCTGCCCTGTCCCGCTCTTTGTCATGCACCGGCAGCCGCTCCGGCCACCGGGTGGGCGGGGCGTCCGGGTGACGGGACCGGACGAGGCGCCGGGTCGGCCGCCCGGCGGATGTCGGCCGCCCCGGATCCCTACACGTGTTCGCCTCGGGTACGCAGAAGCAGCACCATCTCATCCGAAGGAGTGGTGTCGGGCGCTCTCCGCCGGATCCCGGTGTTCTGACGGACCGTCAGCGGAGATCCGGACCGTCAGGAAGCCGCGACGGCGGGTCGCACGGAGGAGAGGAGAAACCCTTGAGGGCAGCCGACTCGAGTGATCGAACCGCTCACAGGGGCCGCCGCGTCCCACGGCAGCGCCGGGGCCCCGGCGGGCCTCGCACGGCCGCCTGCCCGCTCCGGCTGGAGCGGGCACGCCACCGGGAGGACCGGCTCCTGCCCCGGCGGGCCGAGATGTAGGAGGTGCCCGGCACACGAGAACACGGGCGCGAGCGACGCGCCTCCCCCGAGGACGCGGGCGGGTTCCGGCTCACCGGGCCCCGCCCGCACGCGCGTCCGGCGGACTCTCGTTTCCGGGGACGGCGGCCGGGCGCCCGGGCGGGCCGCGCCGCCCTAGGCCGCGCACAGCGGGCCCTGGTCCCGGCTCCTCACGTCCTTCTCGTAGGCCCCGCACACCCCCACGACCTCCGGCCCGCCGTCCGTCTGCCGCAGGAGCACCAGCGTCTTGTCCGCCGGCGGCCTGTTCGGGGAGAGGGGCCGGTGGACGTAGCCGGTGGCGCCCTCGAAGGAGACCCCGCCGCGCAGCACGGCGAGGACCGCGCTGCGGTGGACGTCCCGGCCCGAACGGGCGCCGTCCACCGCTCGGGAGAGCATGTGGAAGGCGTCGTAGGACACCGCGGAGTGCCCGTCGTGGCGCCAGGGGTCCGCCTTCGGCCGGCCGCTCACGAACGCGTCGTACTCCTGGGCGAACCGCTGTGTCCTCCAGCTCGCCCGCTCGTCGGTGGTGGGCAGGCGGTGGGCGGAGTGGTACAGGCGCAGCCACGCCTTGTCGGCGTACTCGCCGGTCAGCGCGACATTCGTCAGCTCGTTGCCGCCCAGCACCGTCAGGCCGCCCTTCACGCAGGTGCCCTGTTTGTCGAAGGCGTTGACGAAGGCGGTGAAGTCCCTGGCCCGCGCCGACCAGTAGACGATCGGGTCTCCGCCTGCCGAGCCGAGCATCTCGCAGACGGTGTCGGCCAGTTGCGCCGCGGTGGTCACATTGGGGCTGCCGGGCGGGGCGGTTCCGAACTCGCCCTCCTGGGAGAAGTTGACCAGTTGCTCCTCGCCCGGGAACCACTTCGTGAACTTGCCCGCCAGACTGGCGCTGTACAGGTCGCCGGAGTTCTGGACCACGACGGCGTGCCGGGCCGGGACGCAGCCGTCCGCCCCGCCCGGTCTCGCCACGATGTTCGACGTCGTGGCGAACTCGGCCGCCATCCGCGCCTCGTCGCTGTTGAGCGGGGTGAAGGGCCAGTAGGTCTGGCTGACCAGCATCTCGTCCGCGGTGGCGGTGGTGCCCACCACGGGGATGTCCGCCGACTCCAGGATGTCCAGTGCGTCCCTGGTGGTCTCCTTGCTCTGCGCGAACCCCAGGACCCCGACGACCGTCTCGTGGCTCCGGGTGCCCCGCCGGTCGGCCTCCCTGACCTCCTCGACCAGTTCGCGGGCCTCGGCGGCCGCGTCCTTGAAGCCCTTCCCGGTGGTGCGGACATCCACGATCAGGGGCACGAGCGACTCGTCGGCGTCCGCCTCGCGCAGTACGCGGTCCTGCCACATGGCGATGCCGCGCAGCTCGGGGATGGTCCCGTCGAACAGGGTGTCGGTGCGGTCGGTGGGCTTGTCGGAACCGAAGTGGACCACCGTGCGAACGGTGCGGCCCTCCTCCTCGGCGAACCTCACGGCCCTGGCGTTCTGCCGGTCGATCGCCTCGAGCATCTCGTCGTACCACTTCTTGGGCTCCACGGGGACCGGCTCGGCCAGTCCGGCCACGGCGGCGGCTCCGCCGCCGGCGCATCCGGTGTCCCGCTCCGGGCCGGAGAGCAGCTCGGCGCCGCCGATGCCCAGCAGGGAGACGGCCAGTGCCGTGCCCCCGGCCAGCGCCGAGGTCTGGGTGCGCCAGCTGAGCCGGAAGCGCCGCGGGGAGACCCTGCGCACGGGCAGCCCGGCGCGGGAGAAGGGCTCCTCCCGCAGGCCGACCCACACCGGGCGGTGGGCGTCCTCGTGCAGCAGCAGACCGGCCTGGGAGAGGTTGCACTCCTCCGGGTCCAGCTCCGCCCGGAGCGTCCCGGAGATCCGGCCGACCGCGACGACCAGCGGCCCCGGGCCGCCGACCGCGGCGCCCGCCTGCCGGAAGGAGCGCAGGAAACGCTCGGCCGCCTGGGCCCCGTCCGTCGCGTCCCTGGGCATCTCCAGCAGGATCACCGGGCGTGCCCTGCGGCGTCGGCGCTTGGGCAGGAAGCGGCCGACCGAGGGCCTGCCCAGATCCTCCAGGAGTGCGCGCAGCAGGAGCCGGTCGACGGCCTGGAGCGCCTCCGCGTGGCGCGGGTGGTCCGCGGGGAGCGCCAGCCGCGGCGCCTGGCGCGCCGCCACCGCGTCCATCACCCCGAAGAGGTCCTCACCGCTGCGGCGGACGTTCAGCTCCGCGCCGAGCCACCGGGAGCGGCGGTTCGGGGAGAGGCGCCCCGGCCTGACCAGCCGCGCCGTCTTGCGCCGGGCCCACAGCCAGCGGGGCAGCGTCCTGGTCAGGCTCAGCCACCACGTCCTCAGCAGCCAGCCCCGCAGGCCCGTGGCCGGCGGGGCCTCCCTCCCGCCGAGCGACCACAGCAGACCGGGCAGCCCGCCGCGTTCGGCCCGTCTGCGGTACGCGTGGTCCCGGAGCTCCTTCGCGGCCGGGGCCGTCCAGTCCCCGGGGCGCTCGCGGACGTAGGCGACGGTGTCCCGCAGCAGCTCGAAGTCGGGGAAGCGGTCGGGGGTCATGTTCCCGGGGATGCCGAACGCGAGCTGCTTGCCCGCCTCCCCGGCCAGCAGGTCTTCGTCGGAGCCCGCCTGCAGGATGGCGTAGGGGACCAGTTTGCCGCCGTCGCTCAGCGGGTCCACCAGTGCGTTGAGGACCCTGCGGACGCGGATCTCGTACTCCTCCCCGTGCCCCGGCACGTGGAGGATGAGCAGCGGCGGCCTGATGGTCAGGTAGCCCGGCGCGTCGGGCACCACGGCTGTGGGGTACTCGCGGACGAAGATGTCCGCGCCGGTGTCGTCCGGAAAGCGGTTGGGTGCAGGCGTCGTCATGGAGGACCCCCCGGTTTTCGCGCGTCTCCCCCGGTCCGGGATGTGAGAAGTTACCGACTGTGCTCCGTCTGTCACAACCGCTTCGCCGTAAGCGGTTGTGGCGGTTCCGTCTGCGGTCCGCCGCCGGGTCCGGCTGCCCGAGCGGTGGTGCGCGGAGCGGGGTCCGGAAGGGGCCCGGCGCGGTGGCCGGAAGGGGGCCCGGCGCGGTGGAAAGCCGCCGGCTCGCGCGGACGGCGTGAGTGTCCGGCCGTACGGGGGGAAGGGCTGCGGTGTGCCTGCTCTGCCTGTCCGCCCTTCCCGACGCCCCCGTTCCGAACGCGAGCGGTTCGCCCAGGACCTGCTGGACCGCGCGACCCCGGTGATGAGCGCGCTGGGCGTGCTGTTCCTGCTGCTCGTGCTCGGTGAGCGGCTGGCCCGGCCCGGCAGCGCGCTGAGCCTGGTCATGGCCGTGGCCGGCTGGCTGCTGTGGGCGGTGTTCGCCGCGGAGTTCCTCGCCCGTCTGCTCATCGCCCCCGACACCGGGGCCTTCTGGCGCCGCAACTGGTGGCAGCTCCTCTTCCTGGTGCTGCCCTTCCTGAGGGTGCTGAGGCTGGCGCACTCGGTGCGGATGCTGCGCACCGGCCGGGTGCTCTCCTCGGTGGTGCGCTCCTCCCGCTCGGCGCGCCGGGTGCTCGGCGGCCGGATCGGGTGGCTGGCGGCCGTCTCCGCGATCACCGTCCTGGGCAGCGGGGAGCTGCTGTACGAGTTCGGCTCCTACCGCTCCCTGGGCGAGGCGCTGCACGCCACCGCGCTGGCCACCGTCACCGGGGAACCGCTGGACCGGCCCGGCGCCTTCCCCAAGGTCCTGGAGATCGCGCTGGCGGTCTACTCGGTGGCCGTCTTCGCGACCCTCGCGGGCAGCCTGGGGGCCTACTTCCTGGAGTCCCGCGCCGGCGGTGACCGGCCCGTCGGAGCCGGTGGCGGGGGAGTCGAGGGCTCTTGATCACGGGTGTCCGGGCGGGCCCGCCCGGACACCCGCCGGAAGCGGGGCGAACGGGCGGCGGAGGCACGGGGCCCCGCGCCGCACCCCGCTCATTCGGCCTCTTCCGGACTCATGCGCCGGGCCCGGAACAGCAGCAGCATGCTCACCAGGGCCAGCGCCACGAGCACGATGCCCGTGACGACCTCGTTGGTCTGAGCCACCCGGGGGGTGTTCTCGGGGCCGCCGTAGTCGATCAGAGCGGGTGCGACCAGCAGCCACACGCCGAGGAGCAGGACGATCAGATCCGACAACCACCCGCGCGGGCGTACGATCCGGGCGAAGGCGACGAGCAGCAGCACGATGCCGACACCGGTCTCGTTGCGCTGGGCGTCGACCGCGGCGTCGCCGAAGGGGTACCTGAGGAACCACGAGGCCACGACCAGCCAGATGCCGGCCAGCAGCATCAGGCCGGTCACGAGCTGGTCCCGCAGCCCCAAGGGTCCGGGCGTGGAGGCGGCGCCCCGGGCGGCTGCCCGTCCGCGCGGTGAGGAATGACGAGCCATGGGAACTCCTTAAGGGATCTTCCCGACCATCTTGGTGCCGTTCGCGGCGGTTCGCCCGGTGCGCGTCCTCCGTCCCGGCTCCGTTCGGCGGCTTCCGCTCCCGGATCACTCCTCCGGCCGTGTTCCGGCCGTTTGCGCGACGTCCGACAGGGAGCTGCCCGAGCCGGCCTGCGAGCGGGTGATCACGCTGAACTTGCCGTCGGTCTCCAGCACCACCGCGGCGACCTCCTCGACCGAGCCGACCCCTGGGAGCGGATCGCCTGGAGCACCTCGCTCTCGGTGACCCGCTGCCGGGCCATCGCCTCCCCGAGCATGCGCCCGCCGCTCAGCAGCAGGGTCGGTTCGGCCTTGACCAGCCGCCGGACGCGCCGGGAGCGCACCGCCGCCCAGGCGCTGACGAACTGGAGGGCCACCAGCAGGGCCAGGGCGAGTGCCCCCTCGGCGAGGGAGACGGTCGAGTTGAGCAGGATGGTGGCCAGCGTCGATCCCAGGGCCACGGTGACCACCAGGTCGAACGCGTTCATCTTCGCCAGCGTGCGTTTGCCCGAGATCCGCACCGCCGTGATCAGGGCCGCGTAGGAGCACGCGGTCATGACGGTCACTCTCAGCAGGTCGTATCCGGTGTCGAAGAACATCGGTCACGACTACCCGGCGGTTCCGTTCCGCAACATGCCCGCGCCCCCGTGACCGGTCCGGTGTCCGCACGTTTCCCCGGCGCCGCCCCGGAGGCCGTACGGACGCCGCCGCCGTCGTACGGTCCGGCTCGGTCAGCCGGGCCGCGGGGCACGCAGACCGGCGGTGACCAGCTTGCGGACGGCGATCACGGCGGCGGCCGCCGCGATGGTGCTCCAGCTCGGGTCGCCGGTCAGCCGCAGCAACCCCGCCGCGGTCAGGAAGTCCAGGAGGACGGCCAGGGCCGGCACGAGCCGTCCGGCCGCCGCGAGCACCACCGCGGCGGCCACCAGCCCGAAGGCGGTGGTGGCCAGCGCCGCCAGGTTCAGGACGGTGGTCATGCCGGTTCCGCCCGGGCCCGGGAGCCGTCCGCCTCCTTGCGGCGTTCGCGTTCGATCTCGGCGCGCTCGGCCGCGATCTCCCGGCCGAGGAAGAAGTTCAGGGCGGTGCGGATCGCCGCGATCGCGGCGAGCTGCCCGATCTCGGTGAAGCTCGGCGCGACGGCCGTGCGCAGGACGTCTCCGGCGAGCTGGAACTCCAGGCCGAGCGCCAGGAAGCGCCCCAGGGTGAGCCGGATCCTGTTGAACCTGCGGTCCGGGCCGGCCCCGCGCGCCATGGTCAGCAGGAAGCGCCCGAACGCCCAGACGGCGCCCGTGAAGATGATCAGGGCGCCCGCCGCCTCCACCAGCCTCACCAGGAGGTCGACCGCTTCTCTGAGCGCGGACTCGGGCAGCACTTCGGCGGTTGTGTCCATGATCCGCGAGTACCCGTACCGCTCCGCTCATTCCATGAACGGCCGGTGTGACGTACCTCATCCGATTCCATCCGGTTTCTTTTGATCCGATGCGGAATGACCGCGTCGGCCGGGCGGTTGTACTCGTCGCGGGCGCCGGAGGGCGGGACAGTGTCCCCGGGCCTCACACACAGCCTGCGAGGACGATCGTCCGGCTGAAGCCTCGCAGTGCCACTCGCCGCGAAGGCGACCGCCGCCCCTCGGCGCCCGCGCTTCGAAACCGGCGCCGGCCAGGTTCCCCCCGTCCTGGCCGGCGCCTTCCACATCCCGTGTGCCGGGCGCCCCGGGCCGGTGTTTGCCGGGCCCGCGGCGGCGGGTTACCGTCACCCGCATGACCGCCGATCCCGCCCGCACCCGGGTGCGCCTGAGCGCCGAGGACCGGCGCGGGCAGCTGATCGGCATCGGACTGAGGCTGCTGGTCAGCCGGCCCATCCACGAGCTGTCGGTACACGAGGTGGCCGCCGAGGCGGGCATCTCGCGCGGCCTGCTCTTCCACTACTTCCCGACCAAGCGCGACTACTACGTCGCGGTGGTCCGGGCCGCCGGGCAGCGGCTGCTGCGGCACACGCGCCTGCCGGACGAGGGCGGACCCGAGGAGCGGGTACGCGCCGTGGTCGCGGGTTTCACCGGCTTCGTGCGGCGCCGCCGCGCCAACTACGTGGCTCTGGTGCGCGCCGGAGCCGGCGGGGACGAACTGGTGGTGGAGGTGTTCGAGGGCATCCGCGCCGCACTGGCCGAGCGGATCCTGACGGCGCTGGGCGAGCCCTCCCCCGACCCGCTGGTACGCCTCGCGGTACGGGGCTGGCTGGCGATGGCGGAGGAGATGGCGATCGAGGCCGGGGAGGAAGTGGCGACCGAGGAACTGGTGGGCTTCCTCGTGGAGGGTCTCGGCCGGCTGCTCGCCCCTCTGGGCGCACCGCTCGCCCCGTCGCGCTGACCGCCCCGCCCGCCGGTGCGCGCGGAGTGATCCGGGCCACCCCGTGCCCACACTGTTGAGCACTGGTCAGTATGTTGGCTACGCTCGCCGTCGCGACGACGCCGCCCGGGCACTTCGGACATCCCCCGGCAAGGGGCCGGCCGTGGACTTCGCCCACTCGCCGCGGGCCCGGGCGTACACCGGACGCGTCGCCGGGTCCGCCGGTAGCGGGACCGTCCCCCGCGAGGACGCGCCCTCGGCGCCCCGCGCGGCCGGACCGGCCGCCGGCCACGGGGGCCGCGGGAGCTGCGGCACCGGGGCACGGAACACGACGAGGACACAGGAGCACACGGCATGAGCACCCGTCAGAACATTCTCATCACCGGGGCCAGCGCCGGGCTGGGCGAGCAGATGGCCCGCGAGTTCGCCGCCAGGGGGCGCGACCTCGCCCTGTGCGCCCGCCGCACCGACCGCCTGGAGCGGCTGCGCGAGGAACTGCTGGCCGCCCACCCCGGCATCACCGTCTCGGTGCGCGCGCTGGACGTCAACGACCACGACGCCGTCTTCGAGGTCTTCCGCGCCTTCCGCGCCGACCTGGGCTCCCTGGACCGGGTCGTGGTCAACGCCGGGCTGGGCAAGGGCCAACCGATCGGCACCGGCCGCTTCGACGCCAACCTCCAGACCGCGCTGACCAACTTCACCGCCGCCCTCGCCCAGTGCGAGGCCGCCGTGGAGGTCTTCCGCGACCAGGGGGCCGGCCATCTGGTCGTCGTCTCCTCCATGAGCGCCATGCGCGGCCTGCCCCGCAACCTCACCACGTACGCGGCCAGCAAGGCCGGCGTCGCGGCCCTCGCCGAGGGCATCCGCGCCGAGCTGCTGCGCACCCCGATCAAGGTCACCACCCTCTTCCCCGGCTACATCGCCTCCGAGATGAGCGGATCGGCCGGCCGGACGCCGCTGATGGTCTCCACCGAGAAGGGGGTGCGCGCCATGGTCAAGGCCATCGAGGCCGAGCGCGCCCAGGCGAAGGTGCCCGCCTGGCCCTGGGTGCCCATGGGCTTCGCCATGCGCCGGCTGCCCCTGGGGGTCGTGGCGAGGATGAGCTGAGAAAAACCACTCCCCCGCCCCCCGCCTTCCCGGGCCCGGTTCCGCCTGCCTTCCCGGGCGGCGCGGCGGCAGCTCCGGCCCGCCGGCCCGGAAAGCTCCGACAGCACTTCGACGACAGGAGGGCAGCGATGCCGGTCATCCATCTGGTCCGCCACGGCCAGGCCACGTTCGGCGCCGACACGGCCGAGGGGTACGACGTGCTGTCGGACCTCGGACGCAGACAGGCGGAGGTCGCCGGGGCCGAGCTGGCCCGGCGTGCGCCGCGCGACCCGGTCGTGGTCTGCGGCACCCTGGCCCGGCAGCGCGACACCGCGGAGATCATCGCGAGAACCGCCGGGCTGCCCGGGGCGCCGCACACCGATGCGCGGTGGAACGAGTACGACCACATCGATCTCGTCGAGCGCTACGGCGGCGCCGCGCCCCAGGACGCCCCCGCCGACGCGTCCGCCGGCGCCTCCTACGGCTCACGCGGCGTCCAGGCGGCCCTCGACCGGGCTCTCGCGGCGTGGATGGCGGACACGGGCGAGGGCGGCTGGCGGCGGTTCGCCTCCGGCGCGGCCGACGCGCTGCGGGGGCTGGCCGACGGGCTGCGGCCCGGGCGCGACGCTGTGGTGGTCACCTCCGGCGGGGTGCTGGCGGCTCTGTGCGGAGGGCTGCTGTCCGCCCCGCCGGCCGGGATCGTGGCGCTGAACCGGGTCACCGTCAACGCCGCGATCACCACCCTCGTCGCGGGCTCCTCCGGCATCAGCCTGCTGGCCTTCAACGACCACGCTCACTTCGCCGGGGAACGGCGCGCGCTGCTCACCTACCGCTGACCCGGTTGCCCAGGAGCCCGGGAGCCCGGGAGCCGCCCCGGCCGGAGAGGAGTCCGGCCGGGGCGGCGGCGTCACGGGACGGGCGCGGAAGGCGCGGAGGGTGCGAAGGAGCGCCCCCGCGCCCGCCGTGTCAGGACAGGCTCGCCAGCGCCCGGTTGAGGGTCTGCGACGGGCGCATGACGGCCGAGGCCTTGGCGTCGTCGGGGCGGTAGTAGCCGCCGATGTCGGCCGGGGAGCCCTGGACCGCGGCCAGCTCGCCGACGATCGTCTGCTCCTGCTCGGTCAGTTCCCGCGCCAGCGGGCCGAAGGCCTGCGCGAGCTCGGCGTCGTCGGTCTGCTTCGCCAGCTCCTGCGCCCAGTACAGCGCCAGGTAGAAGTGGCTGCCGCGGTTGTCGATGCCGCCGATGCGGCGGGTGGGCGACTTGTCCTCGTTGAGGAAGGTGGCCGTGGCCCGGTCGAGGGTGTCGGCCAGCACCTGGGCCTTGGCGTTGCCCGTGGTCTGGGCCAGGTGCTCGAAGCTGACCGCCAGGGCCAGGAACTCGCCCAGGCTGTCCCAGCGCAGGTAGTTCTCCTTGACCAGCTGCTGGACGTGCTTGGGCGCGGAGCCGCCGGCGCCGGTCTCGAACAGGCCGCCGCCGTTCATCAGCGGGACGACGGAGAGCATCTTGGCGCTCGTGCCCAGTTCGAGGATCGGGAACAGGTCGGTGAGGTAGTCGCGCAGCACGTTGCCGGTGACCGAGATGGTGTCCTCGCCCCGGCGGATGCGCTCCAGGGAGAACTTCGTGGCCTCCACCGGCGCCATGATCTCGATCCGCAGGCCCTCGGTGTCGTGCTCGGCCAGGTAGGTGCGGACCTTCTCGATCAGCCTGGCGTCGTGGGCGCGGGTCTCGTCCAGCCAGAACACCGCCGGGGCGCCGGTGGCGCGGGCGCGGGTGACGGCCAGCTTGACCCAGTCCCTGATCGGGGCGTCCTTGGTCTGGCACATGCGGAAGATGTCGCCGGCGCCGACCGTCTGCTCCAGTACGACGTTGCCGTCGCCGTCGGTGACCCGGACGGTGCCGGTGGCGGGGATCTCGAAGGTCTTGTCGTGGCTGCCGTACTCCTCGGCCTTCTGCGCCATCAGGCCGACGTTGGGCACCGAGCCCATGGTGGCCGGGTCGAAGGCGCCGTTGGCGCGGCAGTCGTCGATAACGGCCTGGTAGACGCCGGAGTAGGAGCTGTCGGGCAGGACCGCGAGGGTGTCGTGCTCCTGTCCGTCGGGGCCCCACATGTGGCCGGAGGTGCGGATCATGGCCGGCATGGAGGCGTCGACGATGACGTCGCTGGGGACGTGCAGGTTGGTGATGCCGCGGTCGGAGTCGACCATGGCCAGCTCGGGGCCTTCGGCCAGCTCGGCCTCGAAGGACTCCTTGATCTTCGCGCCCTCGGGCAGCGACTCCAGGCCCTTGAGGATGCCGCCGAGGCCGTCGTTCGGGGTGAGGCCGGCGGCGGCGAGGGTCTGGCCGTACTCGGCGAAGGTCTTCGGGAAGAAGGCGCGCACCACGTGGCCGAAGATGATCGGGTCGGAGACCTTCATCATGGTGGCCTTCAGGTGGACCGAGAACAGCACGCCCTCGGCCTTGGCGCGGGCGACCTGCTCCTTCAGGAACTCGCGCAGCGCGGCCACCCGCATGACGGCCGCGTCCACGACCTCACCGGCGAGCACGGGCACGGACTCGCGCAGCACGGTGGTGGAGCCGTCGTCGCCCACCAGCTCGATGCGGAGGGCGTCGTCCTTGGCGAGAACCGCGGACTTCTCGGTGGAGCGGAAGTCGTCCACGCCCATGGTCGCCACGTTGGTCTTGGACTCGGGGGTCCAGGCGCCCATGCGGTGCGGGTGGGTCTTGGCGTAGTTCTTCACCGAGGCGGGGGCGCGGCGGTCGGAGTTGCCCTCACGCAGCACCGGGTTGACGGCGCTGCCCTTGACCTTGTCGTAGCGGGCGCGGATCTCCCGCTCCTCGTCGGTCTTGGGGTCGTCGGGGTAGTCCGGGAGCGCGTAGCCCTTCTCCTGGAGTTCGGCGATCGCGGCCTTGAGCTGCGGGATGGAGGCCGAGATGTTCGGCAGCTTGATGATGTTGGCCCGGGGGGTCTTGGCCAGCTCGCCGAGCTCGGCGAGCGCGTCACCGATGCGCTGCTCCTCCTTGAGGTACTCGGGGAAGACCGCGATGATCCGCCCCGCCAGGGAGATGTCACGGCTCTCCACGGCGACGCCCGCCTTGGCGGCGTAGGCCCTGACCACCGGCAGGAAAGAGTACGTCGCCAGGGCCGGGGCCTCGTCGGTCTGTGTGTAGATGATGGTCGAGTCAGTCACCGGGTGCTCCGCTCCACGTCTGCAACATTGCTCGACATCAAGATATCCCGTGGAGGGCCTCCCCCCGAAAGTGCCCTGCCCCTTGTGGCGGCGCTTTCGCGCCGCCACAAGGGGCAGCAGGGCGAGGGGCGGGGCCTCGGGGTCCGCGGGACCGGTCGTCGCAGTCCCGGTCGTCGCAGTCCCGGTCGCCGCAGTCCCGGTCGCCGCAGTCCCGGTCGCCGCGGTCCCGGTCGGCTCAGTAGGGCCCGTTGACGTTGTCGATCGAGCCGTAGCGGTCGGCCGCGTAGTTGCAGGCGGCGACGATGTTGGCGACCGGGTCGTACTGGCTGTTCGCCGTGCCCGGGACGTGGTAGGCGTCGAAGGTGGGCTTGATGACCTGGAGCAGGCCGATCGAGGGGGTGCCGCGCTGGGCGTTGATGTCCCAGTTGTTGACCGCGTTCGGGTTGCCGCCGGACTCGCGGATGATGTTGCGGTGGATGCCCTCGTAGGTGCCGGGGATGCCGTTGGCCCGCATGATGTCCAGGGCCTCGCGGATCCAGCCGTCGAGGTTGTCCGCGTAGGTCTTCGGTGAGGCCTGGGGGGCGGTCTTCTCAGCGGCCGGGCGGGCCTGGGTACGGTCGGCGCGCTCCGGGGCGCGCTCCTGCTCTCCGCCGGAGGACCGGGCGGCCAGGCTCAGCTCCTGGCCGGGGAAGATCAGGTGCGGGTTGTCGCCGACGGTCTCGCGGTTGGCGTCGTAGACCGCCTGCCAGCCGCCCTCCACACCGTGGGCGGTGGCGATCCGGTGGAGGGTGTCGCCGGGTGCGACTGTGTGGGAGCCGGCGGCGGGCTTGCGCTCGGCCCCGGCCTTCGCCCCGGACTCCGTCCCCGTCTTCACCCCGGACTCGCCGCCCGTCTGGGTGGCGGGGGCGCTGCCGGGGGCGCCGGAGCCCCGGGTGAGCCCGGCCGCCGGTCCGCAGGTGGGCCAGGCTCCCGGCCCCTGGAGTTCGAGCAGCTTCTCACCGGCGGCGATCTGCTCCTGCTTGGTGGCCAGGTCGGCGCGCGGCGCGTACTCGGTGCCGCCGGCCGCCTCCCAACTGGACTGCGAGAACTGCAGTCCGCCGTAGTAGCCGTTGCCGGTGTTGATGGACCAGTTGCCGCTGCTCTCGCACTCGGCGACCTTCTCCCACACCTCGGCGGAAGCCGCGTTCGCACTGCCGGCCGCGACCATCGGCGCCGCGATTCCCGCGCCACCGGCCGCGGCGACCAGGGAGATCCGGGAGAACTGACGGGAAATCAAAGACTTGCTCGGACGACGGTGGCGGCCACGAGACATGGGTGTGAGTCCTCTCCCACGCCTACGAGGTTAGCTGTCGGATTCGGGCTGGAGTTGCCCGGCCTTCCCGGGTGCCCGAGGGCACTTCGGGAAGGGCTTCACCCCAAGCCGGATCGCGGAAAAATCGCGGTCGCGGCACTTAACTCGGTTTCCCCGCTCCTGCCATGGTCGGCTGCGCTCCCTCCACCGGCCGGGCGGCAGGACTCGGCGTCCCGGCGGTGGAACCCCCGCGATGCGGCGGAGGCCAGGACACATAAACACAACCAATTCACGGAGACAAGGCGCCGGAAGAACAAGGCCCTTCGCGCTGTCACCGAGTCGTGAATCATGAACACGGTCCGCACAGGATCCCGACCGGCTCACGACCTCCCGGGACGATCGAGTACGAGTCAATTCTCCGGGTGACACGGAGAATCCGGGAGACAGGAGAATTGGATCTTCCCGCGAAGGGCGAGCGAGACGATCGAAACTGTGACTCCGAACACATCACCGGAAAGGCAGTTCCTTACATCGCCTTTTTCCGCACCAAACAGCTTTAAGCTCCAGGAGCACACAAGGAGGCCGATTCACCGGATTCCCGCCCCCGCTCACCGCGCGACCGGGCCACCCCCGATGTCTTCGGGGCCGCTCCCGGCCGGACGCGGTCGCCGCAGACATGGCGTACTCGTCCCGTGCCAACCGCGCCTCCCCGCGCAGACTCCGCAGCAAGGCCGTCGTCCCGGAGAAGAAGGATCAGGCCGCCGACCGCAAGAAGAGTGGCAGCCGGGGCGAGCGCCCCGTCACCCAAGACGCCGGTCTTTACCGTGATCGAAACACCGTCGAGCGGGCGATCGACCAACCGAAGGACTGGCGCGGCATCGCCACACGCTTCGACAAGACACCTGAGAGCCACCTCGCCGGCCCCGAACTGCGGGCCTCGGTGATCTGGCTCGGAGATCTCCTGCAAGCAGCCGATTGATCACAACATCACACAGCTCCTAGCTGAGCTTGCCCTGGTCGAGACGAAGACTCAGCTGTGTCCCCAACTCCCGAAAACCCAGGGCGGCTGCGACCCTGCGGGATTCCACCGGTCGAGCCCGCCACTGAGGCATCAGGCCCGCAGCGAGCGCATGCGCCACCGCTGCGGAAGCCACCCGCCGGGCCAGTCCGCGGCCCCGGTGAAGCGGGGCCGTCAGCACGCTGATGTGCGCGGTCGAAGCCGGCCACGTCCGATACCCGGCCGCGGCTGTCACCTCGGCTCCCTCACGGACGATGAACGCGGGAGAGGTGATCTCCTCCATCCCGCTCTCACCCGCTTCCTCCCGCCCCACCGATCTCACCAACCCGTGGAGTTCCCGATGTCCAGGGGTCGTGTCCTCGACGGCCGCACCGGCCACCGCAGGACGGAAGTCGTCCGAGGACACGTATCCCAAGGTGGCAGGGCCGAGTACTTCGGCAACGGGCAGTATCGCCCGGAGCACATCGGCCTCGGTGAGTGAGTCCGTCGGCACCTCGGCCACCGCGCACCTCAACGCTCTCGCGGCGGCCCCCGTCGGTGCGGTGACGATCGCCGCGTCACCCAGCACGACGATGCCTGCCCAAGATGGCGGACAGAGCCCCGACTCGGGCGAGGCAACCACCGTCACACCGCCGGACGGCTCGAACGAGACGGGCGCAGCGGCCAGCACCTCCCACAGGCCACGGGCACGGACCAGCAACGGATCACCGCTCATACCCTGATCGTGCCACCCCGAGATCGCCGCGCGCCGGGGAAATCGACCAGTCGGCACGACCGGCGCCGTGACTCGCCGGCGAGTCCCCCGCTGAACCATGGAGGGCGTCACCGTCCGGAGCGAGATCCGCGGAAAGACTCGACAAGCAGGACTTGATGGGGAACCGCCGTGCCAGGCGTGGTCGACGGCCCGCGCACCACACCCACTGCGACTCGCGGGCCGCCGGGGTGCGGGTGTCCGTTCTGCGCTTCATGCCGGAGTTGTACGCGGCGTAGTCAGCATCAAGTCAGCACGGGAGGAGTGGGGACGGGTGATGACGTGAGCTTTCGGTCAGCACCGAGTCAGCACGGGAGTCGGCGCCGCGCTCCCGAACCACACCCGAGCAGGGCAACTCGGACACTGCCCCGCCCGGCCTCGCCGGGCCCCTCACGGGGCCGCGGTGCGCGCCCCCGCCCCCGGCGTGGCGGGCGCGCGCACCGCGGCGCGCGGAACTGTGGTGTCCCACCACATACGCCCGCGAGCTGCGCTTTCCTACGGTGTGGCGGCACACGAACGTCCCCGTCGAGTGTCAGGAAGTGGTGCCGATGCCGTCACCCGCAAGCGCCCCGCCCGCTCCCTCCAACCTCAAACGCGTGGTCACCGCCTCCCTGATCGGCACCACCGTCGAGTGGTACGACTTCTTCCTCTACGGCTCCGCGGCCGCGCTCGTCTTCGACAAGCTGTTCTTCCCCGAGTCCGACCCGCTGGTCGGTACGCTGCTGGCCTTCGTGACGTACGCGGTCGGCTTCGTCGCCCGTCCCGTCGGCGCGCTGGTCTTCGGGCACTACGGCGACCGGCTGGGCCGCAAGAAGCTGCTGGTGGTCAGTCTGCTGATGATGGGCGGCGCGACCTTCGCGATCGGGCTGCTGCCCACCCACGCCCAGCTCGGTTCCGCGGCGGCCGTCCTGCTGACCGTGCTGCGGCTGGTGCAGGGGTTCGCGCTCGGCGGTGAGTGGGGCGGCGCGGTGCTGCTGGTGTCGGAGCACGGCGACGCGCGCCGGCGCGGCTTCTGGGCGTCCTGGCCGCAGACCGGCGCCCCGGCGGGCCAGTTGCTGGCCACCGCCGTACTGGCGGTGCTGACGGCGGTGCTGTCGGAGGAGGCGTTCGTCTCCTGGGGCTGGCGCGTGCCGTTCCTGCTGTCCGGGGTGCTGGTGCTGGTGGGCCTGTGGATCCGGCTGTCGGTCGACGAGTCGCCGGTCTTCAGGGCCGCGCTGGCGAAGGCCGAGGCACGCAGGGCCGCCGAGAGCGCCGAGAACTCCGGGGACGCGGCGGCGAAGGCGGAGACCATGCCGCTGCTGGCCGTGTTGCGCCACCACTGGCGCGACGTGCTGATCGCGATGGGCGCGCGGATGGCGGAGAACATCAGCTACTACGTCATCACCGCCTTCGTCCTGGTCTACGGCACCAAGCACCTGGACATGGGGAAGCAGACGGTGCTCAACGCGGTGCTGATCGCCTCCGCCGTCCACTTCGCGGCGATCCCGGTGTGGGGTGCGCTGTCGGACCGGTGGGGCCGCAGGCCGGTCTACCTGCTGGGCGCGGCCGGAGTCGCTCTGTGGGCGTTCCCGTTCTTCTGGCTGGTCGACACCGAGTCCTTCGGCGCGGTGCTGCTGGCGGTGACGGTCGGGCTGGTTCTCCACGGCGCGATGTACGCCCCGCAGGCGGCCTTCTTCTCCGAGCTGTTCGCCACCCGGGTGCGCTACTCCGGGGCCTCGATCGGCGCGCAGTTCTCGTCGGTCGCCGCCGGCGCCCCGGCCCCGCTGATCGCCACCGCCCTGCTGGCGGACTTCGGGGGTTCGACGCCGGTGGCGCTGTACGTGATCGCCGCCGCGCTGCTCACCCTGCTCGCGGTCGGGGTGGCCAAGGAGACCCGGATGCGGGATCTGGAGCGGATCGGCGAGCCCGGGGATCAGTGGAGGACGGAGAGCTCGGGAAGGGTGCCGTCCCCGCGCGGCGTCTCCTCCCTGGACGGCCGCTGAACGCCGTAGCCCGCTGAACGCCGTCGCCCACCGCCCGCCGACCGCCCGTTTCTCCGGGCGGTCAGCGGGCGACGGCGGCGGACATCCGGTACAGCCGCAGCGCGAGCTGCACCTCCAGGGCCTTCTCCGGGCACTGCCAGTCGCTCCCCAGCAGGCGTGCGACCCGCTCCAGCCGCTGGGCCACGGTGTTGACGTGGACGTGGAGCACGTCCTTGGTGCGGGCCGGGCTGGAGCCGGAGGCGAAGTACGCCTCCAGGGTGCCCACCAGGTCCGTTCCGCGGCGTTCGTCGTACTCCAGGAGCGGGCCGAGGGTGCGGCTGACGAAGCCGTCGACGTCCCGTCCGTCGGCCAGCAGCAGTCCGAGGAAGCCGAGGTCCCCGGCTCCCGCGCCCTCGCCGAAGCGGCCCAGCAGCCGGAGGGTGTCCAGGCAGCGGCGGGCCTCGTCGCAGGCGGCGGCCACCGCCGCCGGGTCGGCGGCGGGCGCGGGAACCGGCGGGGAGGCGCCGACGGTGACGGGGGCGTGGACGGCCGCGCCGAGCTGGGCGGCGACCTGCCGGGCCGTGCCGCCGGGGTCTCCCGGGCCCCCGCCCCCTCCGGGGCACTCCCGGTCGGCCAGCGGCAGCAGCAGGACGGTGCCGCCCTCGCGGGCGGCGGCCAGTCCGTGCCGGGTGGCGGCCAGATGGGAGGCGGCCGACCACAGCCGCTGCCGGTCGGTTGTCTCGCGCTGTCCCGTGCCGCCGCCGGTGTCCAGCCGGGCGGCGAGGACGACGTGGGGGACGTCGAGGTCGGCGCCGAGCCGGGCGGCGCGCTCGCGCAGCAGACGGGGGTCGCGGTCGGCGGCGTCCAGCAGGTCGTCCAGGAGTTCGCCGCGCACCCGCTGCTCGGCCTCGCCCGCCGAGCGGCGGGCCAGCAGCAGCAGCGAGGTGACCATGGCGGCGCGCTCCAGGGTGCGCTGGTCCGTGGGGTCGAGTTCGCGGTGGCCGCGCAGTACCAGCGCGCCCAGCAGTTCGCCGCCCGCGGAGACGGCCGCCACCCAGGCGTCGCCGTCGCGCACCGCGTGGCCGTCGCGGCGGGAGCGCTCGACGGCCCGGGCGGGCGTGCTCCCCCCTCCTTCGGGGAGCTGCGCGAACTCCACTTCCCCGTCGAGGACTTCGGAGACGGCGGCGGCCACGTCGTCCACGCCTCCGCCGCGCAGGACCAGTTCGGTGAGCCGGTCGTGGACCTCCGAGGAGCGTTCGACGGCGGCGCTGCGGTCGCGGATGATGGCGTTGGCGGCCTCCAGTTCGGCCATCGCCTCGCGGGTCTCGGCCAGCAGCCGGGCGGTGTCGATGGCGACGGCCGCGTGGGCGGCGAAGGAGGCCAGCAGCGCGACCTGCTCGCGGTCGAAGACGCGGGGGCGGCGGTCGGCCGCGAAGAGCACGCCGATCACCTCGCGACCGAGCATCAACGGCACCCCGAGGATCGCCACCAGGCCCTCGTCGCCGACCCCGGAGTCGATGTTGCGGGTGTGCAGGAAGCGCTCGTCGCGCATGTAGTCGTCGGTGACGTAGGGGCGGGCGGTCTGGGCGACCAGCCCGCCCAGCCCCTCCCCCATGCCCAGGCGCAGCTGCTGGAAGTGCGCGGAGACCGATCCCTCGGTGACGCGCATGTAGGTGTCGCCGGCCTCGGGGTCGTTGATGGTCATGTAGGCGACCTCGGTCCCCAGCAGGGAGCGGGCGCGCTGGACGATGGCGCGCAGCACGTCGTCCAGCTCCCGCACCCCCGCCAGGTCGTGCGCCGTGGCGAACAGTGCCGTCAGTTCCGCCTCGCGCCTGCGGCGCCCCTCCAGTTCGGAGCGCACCCGCAGGGCGAGGAGCCGGGCGCGGTCCGCCGCGGGGGAGCCGTCCGGCCGCCCGGGCCGCTCGTACTCCTCGGCGGGCGCGCCGCGGGCGAGGAGTTCCAGGAACTTCAGGGGCACGGATTCGGCGGCGGGTTCGGCGGCGGGCTCGGTGGCCGGTCCGGCTGCGGGCTCGGCCGCGTGGTGCTCGGGCATGGGCACAGGGATACCTGCCGGTGGTACGGGCGCGCCAGGGTCGGTGCGCGGGCGTGTGCGCCCGGCGCGCCGGGGCGTGGATCGTTCGCGCCGGGGGTGTGGGTCAGTGCGCCGTCCAGCCGCCGTCCATCACCAGGGACGCGCCGGTGACGAAGGACGCCTGCGGACCGCACAGGTAGGCGACGGCCTCGGCGACCTCCTCCGGCTCGATCAGCCGCTTGACGGCGGCGTCGGCGAGCATGACCTCGGAGACCACGCGGTCGGCGGGGATGCCGTGGGCCTCGGACTGGTCGGCGATCTGCCGTTCCACCAGCGGGGTGCGCACATAGGCGGGGTTGACGCAGTTGGAGGTGACGCCGTGGGCGGCCCCCTCCAGGGCGACGACCTTGGACAGCCCTTCCAGCCCGTGCTTGGCGCTGACGTAGGCGGACTTGTAGGCGGAGGCGCGCAGGCCGTGGACCGAGGAGATGTTGACGATCCGGCCCCAGCCCCGGCCGTACATGTGCGGCAGGGCGCCGCGCACCAGCCGGAAGGGGGCCTCCAGCATCACCGTCAGTACGGTGCGGAAGACCTCCGGCGGGAACTCCTGGACGGGGCGGACCAGTTGGAGCCCGGCGTTGTTGACCAGCACATCGGTGCCGGCGGCGGCCCGCTCGGCGGCGTCGAGGTCGGTGAGGTCGAGGTGGACCGGCTCCAGGGCGCCGGGCAGGCCCTGTGCCCGCTCTGCGAGCCTTCGCAGTCCTTCGGCGTCCCGGTCCACCGCGCGGACCTCGGCGCCCGCGGCGGCCAGCCGCAGGGCGCAGGCCCTGCCGATGCCCCCGGCGGCACCGGTGACCAGGGCGGTGCGACCGGCGAGGTCCAGCGGCACGGCGGGGGCGCCCGGGGCCGGGCCG
>NZ_JAKMAY010000480.1:0-2713 GCF_022015835.1 Streptomyces sp. ICN903
CCCGAATGGGTGGCGCCACCGATGGACCGCGGACGGCGCGCCGTCCATGGTGGGAGCGCAGGGGCGCGTGGCCCCTCCCCCCGGGGACGGGCCGCGCGCCCTCCCGTATGCCATCGGTCTCCCTCAGCCCGGAAGGAACACGACCGCGATGACGATCGACGCGGCCCGCTCCGCGGACCCTCCCGAACGCCTCCCGGCGCACGACGTGCGTCTGCGCCTGGAGCACGAACGCGACTCCCGCCTCTCCCAGCTCGACGCCGTCGAGGAGGCCGCGGATCAGGCGTCCGCGGACCTGCTGGCCGTCCAGACGGACTCCGTCCGCCGGGTGCTGGCGGAGATCGACCTGGCGTTCGCCCGGCTGGAGAACGGCACCTACGGGGTCTGTGAGGGCTGCGCCAGCGCCATCCCGGCCGAGCGGCTGGAGATCCTGCCGTACGCGAGCCGCTGCGTCGGCTGCCAGCAGCGCTCCGCCTGACGGCGTGTCCGGCTGGCGGAACGGGGGCGGCGGGGGCGCGGACACCGCACACCCCCGCCCCCGCCGCAATGCCCGCCCCGCGTACCACCCGCGTCACCCGCACGAGGACGTGACCCATGAACGACCAGGCCACCGGCGTCCACGACGCCGCTCTCACCCACCGGGAACTGGCCGCGCTGCGCGAGGACCTGGAGGAGCAGCGCCGCTTCCGCCTCGACCAGCTGCGGGGGTTCGGCCTCCCCCGTCCCGGGACAGCGCGGCCCGGGGCGGCGCGGGCCGAGGCGGCGTGGGCCGGGACCACGGAACGCGCCGGGACCGCCGAACTCGCCGAGATCGACGCCCGGCTCGCGGAGTCCGCCCGGATGGTCCTGGCCGACGTGGAGGCCGCTCTGGAGCGGATGGACCGGGGCGGCTACGGCCGCTGCCTGCTGTGCTCCCGCCCCATCCCCCCGCGCATGCTGGAGATCGTCCCGCAGACCCGGTACTGCGCGCACTGCCGGCGGGCCGGAGAGCCACGGCGGTGACACCGGGGCGCCCGCCCCGCGCCGCCCCGCACAAGGCGGCGGGGACCGCGGCCCCGCCGCGGTCCCCGCCGACACCCCGTACGGCCCGGGCTCAGCCCAGCGCCTGCGCCAGGTCCGCCACCAGGTCGTCGGCCGCCTCGATGCCCACCGACAGCCGCACCAGATCCGAGGGCACCTCGAGCGCCGAGCCCGCCGCCGAGGCGTGCGTCATCCGGCCGGGGTGCTCGATCAGGGACTCCACCCCGCCCAGCGACTCCCCGAGCGTGAACAGCTCCGCCCGGTTGCACACCTCGACCGCCGCCTCCTCGCCCCCGGCGACCCGGAAGGAGACCATGCCGCCGAAATCGCGCATCTGCTTGGCCGCCACCTCGTGCCCGGGGTGCGTCTCCAGCCCCGGGTAGTACACCTGGACGACTTTCGGGTGGGAGACGAGCAGCTCGGTGACCCGCGCGGCGTTGGCGCAGTGCCGGTCCATGCGCACCGCCAGCGTCTTGACGCCGCGCATCACCAGCCAGGAGTCGAACGGCCCGGCGATGGCGCCCATGGCGTTCTGGTGGAAGGCCAGCTCCTCGCCCAGCGCGGTGTCGGCGGTGATCAGCGCGCCGCCGACCACGTCGGAGTGACCGCCCATGTACTTGGTCGTGGAGTGCACCACCACGTCCGCGCCGAGCACCAGCGGCTGCTGCAGATAGGGGCTGGCGAAGGTGTTGTCCACCACCAGACGGGCGCCCGCCGTACGGGCCACGTCGGCCAGCGCCGCGATGTCGGCGATGCCCAGCAGCGGGTTGGACGGGGTCTCCACCCACACCGCCTTCGTACGCGGGCGCAGCGCGGCGCGCACGGCCGCCGGGTCGGAGGAGTCCGCCACGTCCCACTCCACGCCCCACCGCTCGGCGACCTTCGCGAACAGCCGGAAGGTGCCGCCGTAGGCGTCGTTCGGGATGACCACGTGGTCGCCGGGGGTGAGCAGGGTCCTCAGCAGGCAGTCCTCGGCGGCCAGCCCGGAGGCGAACGCCAGCCCGCGCCGCCCGCCCTCCAGCGCCGCGAGGTTCTCCTCCAGCGCGGTGCGGGTCGGGTTGGCGCTGCGGCTGTACTCGTAACCGCCGCGCAGGCCCCCCACCCCGTCCTGTTTGAACGTGGAGACCTGGTGGATCGGCGGTACCACCGCCCCGGTGGCGGCGTCGGGCTCCTGCCCGGCGTGGATGGCGAGGGTCTCGAAGTGCTGCGCCGGGGTACGCGCCGCGTTCTGCTCCGCGTCCCGCGCCTCGTCCCGTGCTGCGTGCTGGTCGTTCATGGCCACGAGCCTAGCCCCGCGGGCCGTACGGTGGAGGCATGGAAGCCCTGCTGTTCCTCATCGCCACCGCCGCCGTCGTCGGCCTGCTGATCGTGCCCGCGGTCCGCCGCCGCCGGGAGCTGACCGGTTCCGGGGGATCCCCCGGCATCCGGGCCGTAGGCGATCCGGACCGCTACGGCCTCGTACCGCCCGAGCGGCTCGACGTACGGCTGCCCGGCCCCGACCCGGAGCTGATCGAGGCGCTGGAGGAGACCCAGCGGACCCAGGACTGGCAGCCCGTCGCACGGCTGCTCGCGCTGACCGGCGACGACTGGGAACTGCGCTGGCAGCGCGTGCAGTCCCTGGCGGGCGCCGCGGCCGTGGAACTGGCGCGCTCGCGCACCACCCCGGCGCCCCCCGCGGAGCAGACCCCCCCGGCGG
>NZ_JAKMAY010000481.1:0-2693 GCF_022015835.1 Streptomyces sp. ICN903
GGGGCGGTCACATCTCCTCCGGGTCGATCCGGGGGTCGGCCAGCACGTAGAGCAGGTCGGCCAGCAGGTTTCCGGCGAGTACGGCGGCGGTGGCCAGGACGGTCACGGCGGCCAGGAGCGGGAAGTCGGTGGCGGTGGCGGCGCGGACGGTGGCCGAGGCGATGCCGGGCCAGCTGAAGACGGTCTCCACCAGCAGGGCGCCGGTGATCAGTTCGGGCACGCGGGTGCCGATGAGGGTGAGCACCGGCAGCAGCCCCGAGCGCAGGGCGTGGCCGAGCAGTACGGTGCGCTCACGCAGGCCGCGCGCGCGGGCGCCGCGCACCGGGTCCTCGTGGAGCGCGTCGGCCACTCCCTGCCGTACGTACAGGGCGAACCACGGCAGCTGGGAGAGGGCGAGCACGGCCACCGGCAGCGTCAGATGGCGCACCAGCGAGCCGGCGGTGACGGTGTCCTCGCCGCTGTCGGTGAGCCCGCCGGCGGGCAGTACGCCGAGCTGGAGGGCGAAGAACCAGACGGCCAGCAGTCCGAGCCAGAACGGCGGGGCGGCCTGGAGTACGTAGGAGCCGCCGGTGACGCAGCGGTCGAGCCAGCCGCCCCGGCGGCGCGCGGCGGCGACGCCGAGCACGGTGCCGAGCACCACCGCGACGAGGAACGCGAGCGCGCACAGCAGCACGGACCAGCCCAGGCGTTCGCCGACGACCTGGGCGACCGGCTGGCGCAGGGAGACCGACTGGCCCAGGTCTCCGGTCGCGGCGGAGGTGAGCCAGCTCCACCACTGCTCGGTGAACGGGCCGTCCAGGGCGAGGTTCTCGCGCAGCTGGTCGAGGGTCTCCTGAGAGGCGCGCAGCCCGGCGCTCCCGGCGTACTGGCGCACCGGGTCGAAGGGGGAGGCCGCGGCGAGCGCGAAGACGCCGAGGGTCACGGCGGCCAGGACGGGGACGGCGGCCAGCGCCCGCCGCCCCGCCAGGCGCGCCATCGGGACCCAGGGCGGCCCCGTGCGCGGTTCCGTCTTCACTTCTTCGGCCGCCAGTCCTCGACGTTCCACCACGGACCCGCGCCCAGGCCGTGGTCGTGGGGCTCGACCTGGGTGGTGACGTCCTGCCAGGCGTCGTCCATCACGTACACGTGGTCGATGTGGGTGAGGAAGGTGTAGCCGGGGTCGGCGGCCAGTTCGCGCTGGACGGTGGCGTACGCCTCGGTGCGGGCGGCGCGGTCGTTCGTGCGGCGCGCCTCCTCAAGGGCCCGGTCGACGTCCGGGTTGTCGTAGGCGGCCATGTTGTTGAAGCCGTCCAGGGCGAGGGAGGAGTGCAGCAGGGGATAGAGGTCGAAGTCGGGGTCGGCCGGACTGCCGCCGCCGGAGAGCACGGCGTCGTCCTTCATGCGCGGCTCGATGACCTCCCAGGTACCGGACTCGACGGTGATGTCGATGCCGATCTCCTTGGCGTCGGCGGCGTAGGCCAGGGCGTGCTCCTGGCGCAGCCGGTCGCCGGAGGGGTACCAGAGGGTGAAGGCGGCACGGCGGCCGTCCCTGCGGCGCACCCCGTCCTCGCCGGCCTTCCAGCCCGCCTCCTCCAGGATCTCCCGCGCCTCGTCCGGGTCGTGGCGGCGTTCGGTGCCCTTGGCGAACCAGGGGCTGTCGGTGGGCACGGGGCCGTACGCGGCCCGGCCGGCGCCGCCCAGCACGCTGTCGACGATCGCCTGCCGGTCGACGGCGGTGTCCAGGGCGCGGCGCACCGCGCGGTCGCCGGTGACGGGGTTCGCGGTGGGGAGGGTGACGGCCCGGAAGTCGGCGGTCCTCGCCCGGATCACGCGCCGGCCCTCGTCGCCGGCGAAGGTGTCGGCGAGGGCGGGGGGCAGGACCGCGGCGTCGAGGTCGCCGGAGCGCAGCCGGGTGGCGCGTATGTCGTCGTCCTTGATGACGGCCATGGTGAGCTTCTCCACCTTCGGCGCGCCGCCCCAGTAGTCGGGGTTGGCCTTGAAGGTGAGCTTCTCGCCGCGGCTCCAGCCGGTGAGGACGTAGGGGCCGGTGCCGACCGGTTCGGTGTTGTAGGGGCCGGTGTTGACGTCCTGTCCGGCGGCGGCCTCCTTGGAGGCGATGGGCAGCACGGTGCGCTCGGCGAAGGCCGCGTAGGGGTACTTGAGGTGGAAGACGACGGTGTCCTCGTCCTTGGCGGTGACGCTGTCGAGGGCGTCCAGCTCGCCCTTGGAGGGGTTGTTGGTCTTCTCGTCGAGGATGGTCTCGTAGGTGAAGACCACGTCCTCGGCGTCGAAGGGGGTGCCGTCGCTGAAAGTCACCCCCTCGCGCAGGGTGTAGGTGTACGTCCGGCCGCCGTCGCCGATCTCGGGGAGCTCCGCGGCGAGGGCGGGCCGCAGTTCCATGCCGGCGTCGTGCCGCAGCAGCCCGTCGAAGATCTTGGAGTTGCCGTCCTTGCCGTAGCCGAGCAGGGGGCTGAGGGTGTCCGGTTCCTGGGCGATGCCCACGACCAGGGAGTCGCCCGTACCTCCGTCCGCGCCGCCCTTCCCGTCGGACGGTGCGGAACAGGCCGCCGCTCCGGCCAGCACCGCGCCGGCCGTCATGGCGGCGGCCACCCGTGTCACCCGCAGTCTCATGCTCCACACCTCTGCTGCTGCTCAAACGTTGTTGCAAACAGCTTGCAATTAAACCGCAGGCGCGCGCCACCCCACCCCTCCCC
>NZ_JAKMAY010000482.1:0-2628 GCF_022015835.1 Streptomyces sp. ICN903
CCGGCCCCGTCCGTGGTGTCCTGGTGGTGGCCGTCGGAGGCGGCCACCGGACGCGGAGAAGCGGAGCGGGACCGCGCACCGCGCGATCGGAGCCCGCGGGAAGCGGGTGGCCACCGGCAGGCCGCGTGTGCCCGGCGTGACCCCCGTACGCCGGGCACACGGCGCGGGTCCGGCTACCCGCCGCTCCCCTCCGTCCCGGCCCCCTCCAGGGTCGCGGCGTGGTCGGGCACGCGGGTCTGCGTCTCCCTCGGCGGCCGCCGGTAGCCGGTGGACGGCGGCCGGGGCGGCAGGCTCAGCTCCGGGGGCTCGACCTCGTGGTAGGGGACGCCGGACAGCAGATGGGCGATCATGTTGATCCGCGCCCGCCGCTTGTCGTCCGCCTCCACGACGTACCAGGGGGACCCGGAGACGTCGGTGTGGGCGAACATCTCGTCCTTGGCCCGCGAGTACGCCTCCCAGCGGACGCGGGACTCCAGGTCCATCGGGGACAGCTTCCAGCGCCGCATGGGGTCCTCCAGCCTCGACCGGAAGCGCCTCTCCTGCTCCTCGTCGCTCACCGAGAACCAGTACTTGCGCAGCAGGATGCCGTCCTCGACCAGCAGCCGCTCGAAGACGGGGCACTGGCGCAGGAAGCGCGCGTACTCCTCGTCGGTGCAGAACCCCATGACGCGCTCGACGCCCGCGCGGTTGTACCAGCTGCGGTCGAACAGCACGATCTCGCCGGCCGCCGGGAGCTGCTCGGCGTAGCGCTGGAAGTACCACTGGGTGCGCTGGCGCTCGGTGGGCGCGGGCAGGGCGACGATACGGGCTACGCGCGGGTTGAGGTACTCGGTGACGCGCTTGATCACGCCGCCCTTGCCCGCCGCGTCGCGCCCCTCGAAGACGACGACCAGCCGGGCGCCGGTGGAGCGTACCCACTCCTGCATCATCACCAACTGCTCCTGGAGCCGGAGCAGTTCCCTCTCGTACACCGGCCGGGGCAGCCGGGCGCGCCGCCCTTCGGACTTCTTCGGCGGCCGCTTCCCGCCGTCCTGCCGTGTCATACGCACCCTTCCGCGCCTTCCGGTCTTTTTCCGCTTCTACTGACAAAAACCGTTTTCCCCGGTGAAACCGTGAAACACGGATGGCCGATACACGCGGCCCGATCCAGGGATGGTGAGTATGGCAACCGGAGAGACCGGATTCAGCGATGTCGTCTACGACCTGATCTCGGTGCAGTACCACGCGCTGAAGGCCGGACACGACTACGGGCAGTACGTCCGCGACGCCGAGAACGCGGGGAAGCAGGAGATCGCCGACTTCTTCCGCAAGGTGATGGAGGAGGACTCCCGGCGTGCCGCCCAGTGCCACAAGTACCTGGCGCAACTGTCCGGCACCGAGGACGCGGGCCCGGCGGTCCAGTAGAGCGCGGGTCCTTTCAGTGGGCCGGGGCGCCCGCGGCCGCGTACGGCGGCACCGCGGGCGCCCCGGCCCGCTGTGCCCCGCACCGCTGCGCCGCCCCGCTTCCGGCGCCCCGGAGCGCGTCGCGGTCCGCGCGGCGGTCACCATTGGGACATGTCCCGACGCCGATCCCGTCCGCGCCAGAAGGCTCCGTCCGCCTCCCCCGTCCTCTCCCCCGGTGCGCCCTGCCCGTGCGGGCTGCCCGCCTCCTACGCCGACTGCTGCGGCCGGTTCCACCGGGGGCGGGCGGCCGCACCCACCGCCGAGGCCCTGATGCGCTCCCGCTACAGCGCCTTCTCCGTACGCGACCGGGCGTATCTGCTGCGCACCTGGCACCCGGACACCGCGCCGGAGCGGCTGGAGACGGACCCGGACACCCGGTGGCGGCGTCTGGAGATCCTCGGCGCCACCGGCGGCAGCCCCTTCCACACCGAGGGGACCGTCTCCTTCCGCGCCCACTACACCGAGCGGGGGCGCGAGGGCGTCATGGAGGAGCACAGCCGCTTCGTGCGCCACGCCGGCGCATGGGTCTACCTCGACGCCTCCGGCACCCCCTGACCGCCTCTGACCCGCACTCGGGCGCCCGGGGCACCCGGAGGCGCCCCGGGCGCGCCCGAGGACGTGAAGAAGCCGTGCACCGCCCGCGCACGACGGGCTCCGGCGCGGCCGTGACCGAGTAAGGTCCTCTCCGGGGACCATCCGTGAGCGTCCGCGTACTCTGCGGCGCGGCGCCGCGGTGAAGTGCGTGTCCGGCGCGGAACGTTCGCGCGGGCGCACCGCGGTCCTCTCCGCGCCCCGCTCTGCGGGTGCGGAGGAGGTACAGGAGGGGGGAGATCGCGTTGCGTCCCGACTCGAGGTCGCGGCTGCGCCGTCCGGCTGCCGGGGAGCCGCGCTCCCTGGGCCCGTGGGACCACCCGGGGCCGGACGCGCCACAGCGGTCCGGTGACGACGTTTCCGGAAACGGGGACAGGGCCGGCGCCCGGGACACGGAGACCGGTGGCTCCCACCGGGGCGGGCCTGCGGGGCCGTCCGGGCCCGCCGTGCCCCCCGAGCCGCGCACGGGCTTCCTGACGGGGCGCCGCGGCCCGCGCACCACCGCCCTGGTCCTGACCACGGGCGCGATCGGCTCCGCCCTGGCGACCCTGCTGGTGGCCTCCGGTGTCCTGACGCCCGCCGACCCCCGCCCAC
>NZ_JAKMAY010000483.1:0-2567 GCF_022015835.1 Streptomyces sp. ICN903
CACCGGGATTGTGCGGCGGCGGCCGGTGCCGGGTGCGGCGACGCGCGGCGGGGGCGCGGCACGGTGGTCCCGGAGGGTGACGGGAGGGGCGTCCGGCGGGTGCCGCGCGCGGCCGGCGCGTACGCCGTGCCCCGGTCGCGGGTTCAGGGTCCCCGGTCGCCTCAGGGGGTCAGCGGCTTCTCGTACCAGGCCACGTCCCAGTACCGGCCGAACTTCCGGCCGACCTCGCCGTACGTGCCGATGTGGCGGAAGCCGAAGCGGGCGTGGAGGCGCACGGAGGCCTCGTTGGGCTGGGCGATGCCCGCGTAGGCGCGGTGGACGTCCTCGCCGCCGATGGCGTCGAAGAGGTGCTCGTACAGCAGGGTGCCGACGCCCCGCCCGCACACGTCGGGGGCGAGGTAGACGCTGACCTCGACCGAGGTGGAGTAGGCGGGCCTGGGGCGGAAGGGGCTGCTGGTGGCGTAGCCCAGGAGGCGGTTCGATTCCGCGTCCAGGGCAACCAGAAGGCGGTGCGGGCCGTCCTTGGGATGGGAGAGCAGCCAGGGACGCCTGGCCTTGGCGGTGAGGGGTTCGGTGTCGAATGTGACGGGGGTCTCACGGACGTAGTGGTTGTAGATGTCCGTCAGGTCCGGAAGGTCGCCTTCCTCGCCCGCTCTGACCTGGACTTCCCCGCGTTCGGTCATTGAAGGCCCCCTCTGTGTGGCGGCGCAGAATACCGCAAGATCCGGAAAAACGATGCGCGCCGTGGGAATTCTGTCCGGATTGAAGTCGTTGATTCCATCGGAACGGGCACCCGAACCAGGAGACGCCGGGTGGCTGGACCGCCACCGACCAGTTGTAGACCACGACTCGCAAGGGAGTACGCATGGCAACCCGTGCCGTCGCCCGTCGTCAGGCCGACCCCAACGGCGCTGACGAGGCACGACCTGTACGTACCTCGTCTGCAGGGGATGTAGCGGACCGGGACCTGGTCGGCATGTACCTCGACGAGATCGCCCGCACCCCGCTGCTGGACGCGGCGAAGGAGGTCGAGCTCTCGCTCGCCATCGAGGCGGGCGTGTACGCCCGGCAGATCCTCGACGGCGAGGTCGAGCCCGTCTCCGGGGACTCGCCGGCAGCGACCGCGACCCGCGAGGAGCTGGAGGCCGTGGCCGCCGAAGGCGAGCGTGCCAAGGACGTCTTCATCCGCTCCAACCTGCGTCTGGTCGTCGCCGTCGCGCGGCGCTACCCCCGCAGCGGCCTGCCGCTGCTGGACCTGATCCAGGAGGGGAACGCGGGCCTGGTGCGGGCGGTGGAGAAGTTCGACTACCGCAAGGGCTTCAAGTTCTCCACGTACGCGACGTGGTGGATCCGCCAGGCCATCACGCGGTCGATCGCCGACCAGTCGCGGACCATCCGCCTCCCCGTCCACCTGGTCGAGGAGCTGGGACGGATCCGGCGTGTGCAGCGGGAGTTCAACCGCGAGCACGGCCGCGACCCCGAGCCCGCCGAGATCGCCGAGGAGCTGGGCTCCAGCCCCGAGCGCATCACGGACGTGCTGGACTGGGCGCGTGACCCGGTCAGCCTGAACATGTCCGTGGACGACGAGGGCGAGACGCAGTTCGGTGACCTGCTGGAGGACACCTCCGCGACCTCTCCCGAGGACTCCGTGCTCGTGATGCTGCGGCGCGAGGAACTGGAGGACATGATCGGCCGGCTCGACGACCGGACCGCATCCATCATCCGGGCGCGCTACGGCATAGAGGACGGGCGCGAGCGCACGCTGACCGAGGTCGGCAAGCAGCACGGCCTGACGAGGGAACGCATTCGCCAGATCGAGAAGCACGCCCTGCTCGAACTGAAGAAGATGGCCCATGACACGGGCTTCGACGCGGCGGCGTGACGGCGTCCGGCGAGGTGGTGCACACCTCGCCGCGACGGGACACGATCGAAGACCACCGGACACGCCCCTGGACAGGGACCCCGGCGCACCCCCCGGCGCCGGGGTCCCGCTGTGTCCGGAACCGTACCGGCTCAGGGGCGGCCGTAGAGGTCGTGGTACGCCGGGAACACCCCACCCGGGCCGTCCACACCCTCCGCGGCCCGCACCGCTTTGACCACCGCACGCGTCAGGGTGTCGGCACCGGCCGCCAGCACGTCGTTGACCTCCTCCGCCTCCGGGCGGCGAGCGCCGGTGGACAGGGCGAAGACGGTGTCCCCGTCGGTGAGCAGGTGCACCGGGCGGACCGCGCGGGCCAGACCGTCGTGGGAGGTGCCCGCCAGCTTCTGCGCCTGGGCGGGGGTGAGCTCGGCGTCGGTGGCCACCACGGCCAGCGTGGTGTTGAGGGGCGGGCGCACCGAGGCGGCCGAACGGCGCTCCGACTCCTGCTGGGCGGCGGCCAGGGACCGCAGCGCCTCGGCGTGCTCGGCCTCCGGGGGGAAGACCGGGCGCTTGCCGTACAGCTCGCCGTAGAGCACGCCCGTGGCCGGGTCCAGAGTCGAGCCCACCGCGTTGACCACGGCCAGTGCGCCCACCGTGGTGCCTGAGGGCAGGACCGTGCTCGCGGTGCCCACCCCGCCCTTGAGCC
>NZ_JAKMAY010000484.1:0-2551 GCF_022015835.1 Streptomyces sp. ICN903
ATCAGCCGGGAGGGCGGGCTGATCGACATGGGGGTGGAGCACGGCTTCATCCGCAAGTCGGGTGCCTGGTACACCTATGAGGGCGATCAGCTGGGGCAGGGCAAGGAGAACGCCCGCAACTTCCTGCGGGACAATCCGGATCTGGCCGACGAGATCGAGAAGAAGATCAAGGAGAAGCTCGGCATCGGCGCGAAGACCGAGGCCCCCGAGAGCGAGCCGGGCACGGACGCGGCCAAGACCGAGGCCGCCCCTGCAGCGGCGGCGAAGACGGTGCCCGCGCCGACGACGCGCGCCAAGGCGGTCAAGAGCACCGCAGCGGCCAAGAGCTGAGCCGTGGCGGGACGTCAGGGGGAGCCACCGGCAGATCCGGAGGAGCGGGCGCGGGCGATCTGCCTGCGCCTGCTCACCGGAACGCCGCGCACCCGCGGGCAACTCGCCGAGGCACTGCGCAAGCGGGAGATTCCCGAGGACGTCGCCGAGTCGGTGCTCTCCCGGCTGGAGGACGTCGGACTGATCGACGACGCGGCGTTCGCCGACGCCTGGGTGGAGTCCCGCCACCACGGCCGGGGCCTCGCCCGCCGGGCCCTAGCCCGGGAACTGCGGCACAAGGGCGTTGATTCCGAGCTGATCGACCATGCGGTGGAGCAGCTGGATCCGGAGCAGGAGGAACGGACCGCCCGAGCCCTGGTGGAGCGCAAACTGCGCGCCACCAAAGGGCTGGAGCGCGACAGGCGGCTGCGCCGGCTCGCCGGGATGCTGGCGCGCAAGGGCTACTCGGAAGGGCTCGCCCTCCGGGTCGTGAGGGAGGCACTGGAAGCGGAAGGGGAGGATGCGGAGGAGTACCCCCTGTACGGCGGGGACTGAGCCGCACGGCACCGGTCGGCGGTGGCGCCGATCGACGGCACTCACCCACCGATCGACGGCGGCAGGGTCACGAGTCCGCTGTGGCCGCCTCTCCGGCCAGGGCGCCGCGCACCACCTCCACACAGGCACGCAGTTCACCGGTCCGGGCGCCGGGCAGCGCGGTCACCAGATGCCCGTCCGGGCGGATCACCAGGGCGGTGTGGGCGACCGCGCCCGGATAGCCCTCGGCCACCAGCAGCTCAGCGGGCACCGGCAGCCCCTCCACCACGGCGGCCAGCTCCGGCATCAGCCCGGCCGACAGCCAGTGGCGGCTGTCCCACACATGAGTGCCGGGCGCGACCAGCAGCACCAGCAGATCGCCACCCAGCCGCTCCCACAGCCGTCCCCGCGTCCCGTCCAGGGCCGTCACCGGTACGTCCCGCACAGGCGATCCCGGATCGGTCCCGACGGCGAGCGCTCCGGGAACGGTGTCCCGCCCCGGCGCCAGCGGCGAACGTCCGTGGCACGGGGGCGCGCCCAGCGGCCCTTGGCCCAGGTGCCCGTCCGTCAGCAGCTCCAGGTGTCCCCGCGAGGCGCCGGACAGCAGGGTGCGCAGCCCCCCGCCCCCGCGTACCAGGGGCAGTGCCTGGTCGAGGGCCCGCAGCCGGGCCCCCACCGCGCCGCGGCGCTCGGTCTCATAGCTTTCGAGCAGTTCCCCGGGCGCCTGGCCGCGCAGGCACAGCGCCAGCTTCCAGGCCAGATTGGCCGCGTCCCGCAGACCCTCGTCGACGGACTGGGTTCCCAGCGCCCCCAGCAGATGCGCCGCGTCACCGGCGAGGAAGGCCCGGTCCGAGCGCCAGTGCCGAGCCAGTCGCTGGTGGGCGATGTGCACGCCGGTGTCCAGCAGTTCGTAAGGGGGAGGATCCTCCCCGCACCATGCGGCCAGGGTGTCGCGTATCCGGGCCAGCAGCGCGTCCGGGGTGACCAGATCGCCGCGCGGTGGCAGCAGCCAGTCCAGCCGCCACACGCCGTTGGGCAGTGGACGCGCCACCACCTCGCCCTCACCACCGGGCACATCGCGGTGCAGCAGCGCCTCGCCGTCCCAGGGCAGTTCCACCCGCAGGGCGGCCACCGCGTGCCGCTCGACGGAGGTGCGCCCGGGGAAGCGGATCCCCAGCAGCTTGCGCACCGTGGAGCGGGCGCCGTCGCAGCCCACCAGATAACTGCCCCGCCACCAGGTGCCGGCGGAGCCGGGAGTGCCGCGGGTGTGGGCCGACACCCCCCGTTCGTCCTGCTCCAGCTCGTCCAGGCGGGCCCCGGTGACGATCTCGGCCAGCGGCTCCCGCCCCAGTGCGGCCCGCATACCCCGCTCCAGTGCGTACTGCTGTATGTGCACCGGCGAGGTCCGGGCGTCCAGCTCGACCCGCCGCACCGGCTGCCGCCGCCGCTCGGTGCGCCACGCCGCCCACCGGGCGCCGCCCAGCGTCGCCGCGTACGCCGCCGTGTCCGGCCGCAGGACGCAGGTGCGCGCCGTGCGCTGCTCCACCTCGCCGTCACCGCCGTCCAGCACCACCGACGGCACACCGTGGCGCGCCAACGCCAGTGCCAGCGCCAGCCCGACGGGTCCCGCGCCGACGACGATCACCGGGTCCACGACGGGCGGCCCTCGCAGTTCTCACGGTCCGGGCGGTTGTCACGGTCGGGGGAG
>NZ_JAKMAY010000485.1:0-2505 GCF_022015835.1 Streptomyces sp. ICN903
GTCGTTCAGGACGCGACAGCGGGCGGCGGGGAGACCGGGAATCTCCGGTCTCCCCGCCGCCCGCTGTCGTCGGTTCCGGCTCGCCGGCCGTGTGGGGGCGGTGCGGCGGGGCTGTCGGGTCGCGACGGCCGTGCGCGCCGCCCACCGGCGAAGACGGCGGCGGCGCGTGAGCGGACCGTTACTGCTGTTCGTCCCGGCGGCGCTGCCAGCGGTCCTCGATGCGGTTCATCATCGAGCGGCGCGGCCTTCCCTGCCTTCGCGCGTGCGGACGGCCTCCGGCGTCGTGGCCCTGGTCGGCGAGGGGCTGCTCGCCCGGCTTGGGCGTCTTGCGCCAGCCCGTCACCGCCAGGACGGCGCAGCCGAGCATCACCAGGAAGCCCAGCACACTGACGATGACCAGCTTCGCGACCATCCCGGCCATGAGGAGCGCGACGCCCACCAGAAAGCCCGCGACCGCCTGGTAGACCCGTCGCCGGGTGTACGTGCGCAGCTCGCTTCCCTCGAGCGCTGTCGCGAACTTGGGGTCTTCGGCGTACAGCGCTCGCTCCATCTGCTCGAGCATCCGCTGCTCGTGCTCAGAGAGCGGCACGGAGTCCTCCTACTCGTCGGTCGCGGGGGCGACCGGATGCGACCCTTCAAGGATAGGCAGGGATTCGCCCCCGTGAAACCCGCCCCTCTACGCCAGTTCGTGCCACCGGGACCGGGAACCGGGTGGCGGTGTCGGGCTTCTCATTCCCCCGCCGCCACGCCGTCATGCCGATCGGTGTGCTTCGATCATACGGCGGGTAGCCGCCGTTCGGGTCGCCTGTGGCCTACCGCACCTCGCCGGCGGGGGGCGCGGAACCCTCCCGTGTACGCGCCAGTACGTGGAGGTGCGCCGCGACGGACTGGAAGGCGGGCAGTTCGGCCACCGCCTCCTCCAGCGCCGCCAGCGCCTCCGAGGCACCGGGCTCGGCGTCCAGCAGCGCCCCCGGCACCAGGTCCGCGAAGACCCGCACGCCGTGGACCGCGCCGACCTCCAGCCCGTTTGCGGCCACCAGGGAGCTGAGCCGCTCGGGGGTGAAGCGCCGGGGCACCGGATCCCCGCCGCCCCACCGGCCGTCGGGGTCGCTCAGCGCCCTGCGGGCCTCGGTGAAGTGCCCCGCCAGGGCGCGGGCGAGCACCGCGCCGCCCAGTCCGGCGGCGAGCACGCTCAGGGTGCCGCCCTGGGGGCGCAGCGCGGCCGTGACGTTGCGCAGCCCCTCGGCCGGATCGTCGACGTACTCCAGGACGCCGTGGCAGAGCACCACGTCGTAGCCCCCGCGCTCGGCCACGTCGAACAGCCCGTGCGCGTCTCCCTGCACTCCGCGCACCCGGTCGGCCACGCCCTCCTCCGTCGCGCGGCGTTCCAGGGCGAACAGCGCGTCGGGGCTGGGGTCCACCACGGTGACGCGGTGGCCGAGCCGGGCGACGGGCACGGCGAAGTTTCCGGTGCCGCCGCCGGTGTCCAGGACGTCGAGCGTCTTCCGGCCCGCGGCCTCGGCCCGGTCCTCGAGTGCTTCCCGCAGGACCTCCCAGACCACGGCGGTGCGGAAGTGTGCGTGGGGGCGGGACATGGCGGACGCTCCTAGGCGGCTCGGACGTGGCTGGCCCAAGCCTATTGCGTCACCTCCCCCGCCCGGCCGGCCGGGCGGGGGAGAGGGAAAGCCCCGCGCCGGCCTCAGCCCGCCCGCAGCCTCGGTCCCTCGCCTTCCGGGCGGCCGCGCTCCTCCGGCCCCTCCAGACTCCTGGGAAGGGGCAGCACGGGCTGCCTCACCAGCATCTGTTCGACGATGCGCAGGAACATCCCCGCGTCGCGTATCAGGTCGTCGCAGTCGCGGCGGCCGGCCGCGCCGGCGATACCGGCCTCGGCACGGGCGCGCTTGGCCGCTCCGGCGGCGAACAGCCTGCACCACTCGTCCAGCTCGGGCGCCACCTCGGGCAGCACCTCCCAGGCGCTGCGTATGCGCCGTCTGGCGCGTGCGGTGGACTCGGGGCGGCCGCGCACGGCGAGCACCGCGGCGGCGGTGCGCAGGGCGGCCAGGTGCGCGGTGGCGTACCGGTCGTTCGGGTGCTCCAGCTCCGCCGCCTCGTCGAGGCCGCGTCGCGCCTGGTCGAGCAGGTCGAGTGCGGCGGGCGGGGCCGACGCCCTGCGCAGCACGGGGTGGACATCCTCCGGGGGCCCGTTCATCTGCGAACCTCCTGTCATCGTCATGACCGTCACGACTGTGCTGTTCGCGTGCTGTCCGCCGTGCTGTCCGCACGCGCGGGTCGCGACCGTCGATCGCGATGGGAACATCGTTGCGCATGCCACTGACAATCGGCCCCGACCTGGGCAAACGTCTCCTGTCGGGGCTCGTCCGGCGTACCGGGAACAGCGTCCGGCAGGCCGGGCGAGGGCTGGGGCGCGGGCGGGCGCGGAGGTGTCCGCGACGGCCCCGGAGGGTGGCGCCCCCAGCCGGAGAGGCCGCCGGAGAAGAGGTCCCC
>NZ_JAKMAY010000486.1:0-2499 GCF_022015835.1 Streptomyces sp. ICN903
TGTAGTAGGGGGCGACCGGCGGCAGGGCGGGGCGGGCCAGGAGCTCCGCGACGCGCTCGCGGGCGGCGTCGAAGGCCGCCTCGTAGGGGCCGTCGGCGACGACGCCCTGCCGGGCCGTCCACGCCGGGTCGGCCTTCGGCAGCAGCCCGGAGTCGAGCCGGTCCCAGGAGGTCAGGCAGCCCGAGCCGATGAAGTGGTGGTTTCCCAGCGCCTCGCGGACGCCGAGGTCGGTGAGGATCGCGGTGGGGATGCCCCGGTGCAGCGATTCCAGGGCGGCGGTGGAGCTGACGGTGACCAGCAGGTCGGTGCGGTCCAGCACCTCGCCCATGTGGCCGTAGACCAGGCGGCAGTTGTCCGGCAGTCCGCCGGGGATCCGCGCCGCGAGCTTCTGGTAGGGCTGCTCCTCGATGTGCGTGGTGTGCTCGCCCGGCCTGCTGCGCAGCTTCACCAGCACCTCGCGGTCGGGGTGGCGGCGGGCGTGCCCGGCGGCGCGGCGCAGCAGGTACTCGCGGTCGGCGCGGGAGGCGGGGACGGAGGGCTGGACGGCGAAGACGACCGTGTACGGCCGCTCCTGCGACTCCCGGTACGGCTCGCCCCCGAGGAAGGGCAGCGCGCACTCCACGACGGCGCCGGCGTCCGCGCCGACCCCCTCGTAGACCGCGCGGAAGCGCTCGGCGTCGTGTGCGGAGTTGGCCAGGACGACATCCGCGCCGTGCCGCAGCAGCAGCCCGTCGGCGAGCTTCTCGTAGACGACACCGACGTAGCCGGTGACGGTGACCGGGCGGCGCCCTCTTCCGTCCAGGCGGTGGGACAGGCCGTGCAGCATCGCCTGGACGGTGCCGCCGACGCAGGAGAGCACCACCACGTCGTACGCGTCGCGGTCGGTCTCCGCCAGGAACCGTGCGGCCGTCACCTCGCGCAGCGAGGCGGCGCGCACGCCCACCTCGTCGAGCTGGCGGGCGGTCGGGGTGGCCCGGCCGCGCAGCAGCAGTCCGTCGATGCGCGCGCCGGGGACGATGCGGTGCGCGGTGAGCGCACCCCATTTCCAGCGGGTGTCGGAATCGGCGAGAACGGCAATGCGTGTTGCGCTGACCGAGGCGTCGTGCGGGGAATCCGAAGCGGTACGTGATGGCACGTCGAAGACGCTAGAAAGACATTCCGATTCTCGGCCCAACGCGAATACAACAGACGGTTAACAGCACACCGACGGAAGGCCAACCGGCCTTCCGGAAAACGGGGTTCACCGTTCCGCCACCGCGATTTCACCCGCCCGTACGCCCCTGGACAGCATCGATGGCGATCGGGCCCCTAACCTCTGCGGAGTGGTCAAGCTCTCCGTCATCGTGCCGTTCCGCAATGTTCGGCCGTACGCCCCCGACACGCTCCGGAGCCTGCACGCCAACTCGGCGGACTTCGGAAAGGGGGACATCGAATTCATTCTGGTCGACGACTTCTCGACCGACGGCACCTCGGAACTCCTGGAACGCGCGGAAAAGGAAATCCCCGGCGCGGTGGTCGTACGCCACCGGACGCAGGGCGGCGTGGCCCGCGCCCGCAACACCGGTCTGGACGCGGCGCGCGGACGGTACGTCACCTTCCTCGACGCCGACGACTGGGCCGCCCCCGGCCACTACCGCGAACTGCTCGCCGCCGCCGAGGCGCTGGGCTGCGACTTCCTGCGCACCGACCATGTGCGCAGCACCGGCCGCCGGCGCACCCTGGCCCGGGCGCCCGAGGGCCGCCGGGGCACCGTGCTGGACCCGCGCGACGCCATCCTCCCCGCGCACCGCACCACCGCCGTCGACTACGCCTACGCCTGGGCCGGCGTCTACCACCGGCGGCTGCTGGACCGCGGCCTGCTGCGCTTCGACGACGGTCTGCACACCGCCGAGGACCGGCCCTGGATCTGGCGGCTGCACCGCGAGGCGGAGTCCTTCGCCGTGGTCGGCCTGACGGGCGTCTTCTACCGGCGCGGGGTGGCGACCTCGCTCACCCGGACCGGCGACGAGCGGCAGCTCGACTTCCTGCGCGCCTACGACCTGCTGGTGGAGGAGACCTCCCGGGACCGGGAGGCCGCCGCGCTGCTGCCGAAGGCCGTGCGCACCTACTGCGCGGTCATCCACCACCATCTGACCGGCGACCGCTTCGAGCCGCGGCTGCGCCGCACGCTGCGCGCCCGCTGCGCGGCGGCCCTGCGCCGGATGCCCGGCGACCTGGTGTCGCAGGCGCTGGACTCCATGGACGCCGAGCGCGCCGCGCCGCTGCGCCGGCTGCGCCGCCGCCCCGCCGTGTCCTCCGCCGTGTCCTCCGCCGCGCCCCTGGGGGAGGCCGCCCGATGACCGCCGACCGCCGGAACGGTTCTTCCGTGCGGCTGCTGGTGGCCTCCACCCCGCACGGCGCGGCACTGCTGGCCGCCGCGGCGGACGCGGGCCTGCTGGGGACGGCCCGCGAGCGGCTGCTGCTGGTCGCGAACACCGCCCCGGTCCCCGAGACCGTCCC
>NZ_JAKMAY010000487.1:0-2490 GCF_022015835.1 Streptomyces sp. ICN903
GGCCCGCGTTCTCCCCACCCTCCCCACGCATCCGCCGTCGCTTCCGCCACCGCTGGCCGTAGACTTCCCCTCAAGTGGCACGCGCGGGAGAGCGGCGCACCGATCCGGTTCCGGCCCGGTCCCGGCGCTGCCACGGTGCACCAGCTGGTCAGCAGGGAGGATGCGTCGTCGTGAGCAGCAGGCCATCCCGAGGCGCTGCTCGCCTCGCAGCCATACTCGACGCACTGCCGGACGCGTTGCTCCTCGTGAACTGCAACGGCACGGTCGTCAACGCCAACAGCATCGCCCTGGAGGTCTTCGAGTCGCCGGGCACCGCCCTGGTCGGGCGCGGACTGCTCGACCTGCTCCCCGACTTCGACTCCAAGCTGATCCCCGGTTCGATGCGCCGCCCCGGCGACGCCCCCCAGGCCCGCACCAAGCCGACGCGGATGGTGGCACGGCGCACCGACGGAACGCAGTTCATGGTCGAGGTGACCAGCGCCAACCTGGAGGACGGACGCACCCCCTACGAGTCGTCCTTCGAGGCCGCCTTCGCCGACCACGGCAACAGCTACACCGGTGACGAACTGCTCATGCTCGTCGTCCGCGACCTCACCGGCACCGTGGACACCGAGGCCGAGCTGGCCCGGCAACAGCGCCAGACCGAGATGATCCTGCGCGCCGCGGCCGAGGGCGTGGTGGGTGTGGACACCGAGGGCCGGGTCGTCCTGGTCAATCCGGCCGCAGCCCAGATCCTCGGCTACCGGGCCGGCGAGCTGGGCGGGCAGAAGCTCCACCCGCTCGTCCACCACTCGCGCCCCGACGGCAGCCAGCTCCCGTGGGAGGAGACGCCGCTCGCCGACAGCCTGCGTTCCGGGCGCAAGCACCGGGTGCGCGGGCAGGTGCTGTGGACCAAGGACGGGCGCGCGGTGCCGGTCGACATGACGACCGCGCCGGTGCGCGACGGCGACCAGCTCGTCGGCGCGGTGCTCGCCTTCACCGACCGCACCGCCTACGACGCCCTCGCCGCACGCCACGAGCAGCTCCTGGCCGTGCTGGAGAGCGGACTGCGCGGGCCGCTGGAGCAGCTCCGCGGCGAACTGGGCGGACTGGCGGCCGACCCGGCCGGGCAGCTGTGGCCGGAGGCGAACCAGACACTGCACTACCTGGCCGCCGGCTACGCGCGTATGACCGCGCTCGTGGACAACGTGCTGGGCTACCAGCGGCTGGACGCGGGCGCCGAGCGGCTCGCGCGCGAGACGGTGTCGCTGGACGAGGTGGTGTCGGCCGGCGTGGAGGGCGCGATCGAGCTGATCGGGCCCGGGCGCGCGCAGTTCGCGGTGCACGCCCCGCCGGTCGATGTGGAGGTGGACCCGGTGCGGCTGGCGCAGGCGCTGGCCCATCTGGTCGCGGACGTGGCCGGCGTGGACGCGACCGGCAACGCGCAGGGCCCCGCCTCCGGCGACTCGACGATCGTGGTCGCGGCGGCGCAGCGCGGGGACGTGGTGCGCATCGAGGTGCGCGGCCCGTACGGCGGCGGCAGCCCGGTGCACGAGCCGCTGGTGCGCGGGATCGTGCGGCGGCACGGCGGTGTGCTCCAGACCCACCAGGTGCCCGGCGCCGGAGGCGGCAGCGCCTACGTGCTGGAGGTGCCGGTCGGCTCCCCCGATCCGGAGAGGGCGGCGGCCCGGCGGAAGCGGGGCGCCCAGGAGCAGGGCGCCCCGGAGGCGCGGGGGGAGCAGGGGGCGGAGGAGACCCAGGGCTCCCTGGACACGCAGGAGGCGCAGGCCGCCCGGGGCGGGGGCGAGACGACGGTGATGCCCGTGCCGTCGCAGCCGGTGCGCGGCACGCCCGCGGCGCACGCGGCGGGTGCGGCACACGCGGCGGAGGCCGCCGGCGGCGGGGCCATCGCCCTGCCGCCCGGCTCGCAGGGCCGGACGGAGGCCGCGGCGCCGGACGACGGCAGCGGCGCCGGGGCGGTTCCTCCCGGCGGCGGGCGGCGCCGGGCGCGGCGCGCGCTGGCCCAGGGCGGCGAGCGCGCGGAGGACACCGGGGGCGCCGGGGACAGCGGTGAGCACGCGCTGCCGTCCGCACAGCGGTCCTCCGCGAACGGCCCGGACGCGTCCGCGCCGGCCCAGTTCCCCCAGCAGAGCACCGGTCGGCGTGCCCGCCGGGCCGCCGCCGGGCCCGAGGCCCCGGCCCCGGCCGCCCCCGCGCAGGCGCCGGGCCGCGCGGCGTTCGCGCTGCCGCCCGGCCCGACCCCGGCTCCGGGCCCGGCGGCTCCGAACCCGGCCGCGCAGCCCGGACAACTTCCCGCGCAGCCGCAGTTGCAGCCCGTACAGCCGCAGTCCGGGCAGCCTCAGCCCGTACAGCACCTACCCGCCCAGCAGCCCGGGGCCGGCGCCGTCCAGGAGGACCGGCCGACCGGTCGGCGCCGCCGCGTACCGCCGCCCGAGGAGACGCCGCAGCCGGCTCCCGCCGCTGCCGAGCCGCAGGCCCCCGGGCCCGGAC
>NZ_JAKMAY010000488.1:0-2477 GCF_022015835.1 Streptomyces sp. ICN903
GGCCCCGAACCCCTACGGCCCGGGCCCGCAGGCCGGCGGGTACGGCTACCCCGGCGCCCAGCCCGGCCAGCCGATGCCCGGTCAGCCGATGCAGGGGCAGCCCCAGGGCGGTTACGGCTACCCGGGCGGCCCGCAGCCCGGCCAGCCGGCACAGGGGCAGCCGATGCAGGGGCAGCCGCAGGGCGGTTACGGCGGGGGCCAGCCGGCGCCGCAGCAGCAGGCGGCCCCGGCGGGCGGCGGCGCTCCGGCCGACCCGAACTTCCAGCCGTTCTGGTTCGCCGTGCCGGTCGCCCGGCCGCTGTACGGCGAGGACGGCTCCCCCACCCCGGTCGCCGAACTGGCCCCGGGCACCTGGTACCTGGCGGTCGAGCAGCGCGGCCAGGCGCTGGTGGCGCAGACGCAGGACGGCCGCCGCGGCGTCCTTCAGGACACCTCCGGCATCCAGCGCGGCTGACCCCGCCCGAACACGCGAGCACGTATGCGGCAGGCCCCGCCCGGCACCGGGCGGGGCCTGCCGCATGTCCGCGTGCGGTGGGAGGCGGCGCGGGCCTCGGCGGGTCCCGGCGGCCTCGGCGTGCCTTGAGGCCGGCTTCCGGCTCAGCAGCAGTCCGGCTCCAGCCCGGCCGGCAGCCTCTCGCCCCCGAAGACCGCCACCGTGGCCTCGTCGCCGCCGAGCGCGGCCACGGCCAGCAGCAGCGAGCCGGCGGTCCAGGAGGTCAGCTCCTCCGGCCAGAAGGCCTCGTCCTCGAAGACGTAGCCGGTCCAGTACAGGCCGTCCTCGGCGCGCAGGTGCTGCATCCAGCGCAGGATCTCCAGCGCCCGGTCGGACTCCCCCATCACCCACAGGGCCAGGGCGAGTTCGGCGCTCTCGCCGCCGGTCACCCAGGGATTGGGCAGCACGCAGCGCACGCCCAGGCCGGGGACGACGAAGCGGTCCCAGCCGGACTCGATGCGCTCCTTGGCCGCGGCTCCGGTCACCGCGCCGCCCAGGACGGGGTAGTACCAGTCCATCGAGTAGCGGCCCTTGTCCAGGAAGCGCTCGGGGTGGTGGCGCACCGCGTGTCCCAGCCAGCCCAGGGCCAGTTCCCAGTCCGGCTGCGGCTCCTCGCGGTGCTCGGCCAGGGCCAGCGCGCAGCGCAGCGCCTGGTGGATCGAGGAGCTGCCGGTCAGCAGGGCGTCGGTGACGGGAGTGCCGTCGGCCTCGCGCTTCCAGCCGATCTGCCCGCCGGGCTGCTGGAGTTCCAGGACGAACTCCACGGCCGCGTGGACCACCGGCCACATGCGGTCCGCGAAGGTGTCGTCGCCGGTGGCCAGGTAGTGGTGCCACACCCCGACGGCCACGTAGGCGCAGAAGTTGGTCTCCTTGCCCAGGTCGGTGGGGCGGGCCGCGTCCCCGTCGGCGTAGGCGGCGTACCAGGAGCCGTCCGCGTTCTGGTGCTCGGCCAGCCAGCGGTAGGCGGCCTCGGCCCGCGCGTGCTCCCCGGCCGCGTCCAGCGCCATGGCGGCCTCGACGTGGTCCCAGGGGTCGAGGTGGTGGCCCCGGAACCACGGGATCGCGCCGTCCTCCCGCTGGAGGGCGGCGATGCCCGCGACGGTCCGCTCGGCCTGTTCGGCGGTCAGGACGCCGGGCAGGACCAGCCGTTCGGTGCGGCCCGGGCTCGTCACGCCGTCTCCCGGCCGGGAGCGGCGCCGGCGGGCAGGTGCGGCTTGGTGGCGTAGGCCACGAAACTCTTGCCCATCACCGGGTTGAGCAGGTCCTCGGCGAGGCGGGTGGCCAGGGGCTTCTTCATGATGTCCCAGACCAGCAGCTTGTGGTACGCGCGCACCGGCAGCGCGGCGTCGTCGCCGTCCCGGTTCACCCCGAAGGCGCACTTGAGCCACCAGTACGGGGAGTGCAGGGCGTGCGCGTGGTGGGTGCCGTACGGCTTCAGGCCCGCGCCCCGCATCTTCGCCAGCAGTTCGTGGGCGCGGTAGATGCGGATGTGGCCGCCCTCGACCTCGTGGTAGGCGTCGGAGAGCGTCCAGCAGACCTTCTCCGGCCCGTAGCGCGGCACGGTCACCGCGATCCGGCCGCCGGGGCGCAGCACCCGGACCATCTCGGCCAGGACGCCCTTGTCGTCGGGGATGTGCTCCATCACCTCGGAGATGATCACGGCGTCGAAGCTGTCGTCGGGGAAGGGCAGGGCCAGGGCGTCGCCCTCCATAGCGGTGGCCTCGGCGCCCGCCGGGGCCTCGCCGGCCTCCCTCATGGCGGCGAACCACTTGGCGACCTCGCGGATCTCCTCGGCATTGCGGTCCAGCGCGACGACGCGGGCGCCGCGCCGGTAGCACTCGAAGGCATGGCGCCCGGCGCCGCACCCCAGATCCAGGACCCGGTCCCCCGGGGCGAGCGGGAATCGGGAGAAGTCCACGGTCAGCACTGGTGTCTGCCTTCCTCGGTGCGGTGCTATGCGGGGGCGGGGCGTGCGGTGACGGGC
>NZ_JAKMAY010000489.1:0-2463 GCF_022015835.1 Streptomyces sp. ICN903
GGAGCGGACAGCCGCCGAAGGCGCGCCCGACCGCTCCCGTACCGGCGCCGCACACGGCCCGGCCGGCGGACGCCCCCGGACGGCGGATGCGGGCCGCGGGCCGCGCCGCACCTCGCCCACCTACTCCGTACGGGTGAATACTCGACCGCCTTTCCGGGCCCGTTCCCCCGAGGGCCGCCGGCGCGCTCCGGCCCGTTTCCCGTGGTCAGCCGCCCCCTCCCGCCTCATACACGGAACACGGGATCCCGCAAAGCGGATCAAAAGCGCATATGCGCATTCAGAGGTGCATTCGTAACGTCGTATGTGAAGCCGCCCACACCGGGCGGTGACATCCACCTGGCATCCCACCGAGGAGGACCCAGATGCTCACCCACACCACGGGAACCACCCTTGCCCCCGCCGCTCCGGCAGAGCGGGACATGGTCGCCGACCTGATGACCACGCGCGAGGCCCCGGTCAGCGACGCGCCCGTGTGGGCGCCGGAGGCGATCGGCCTGCTGCTGCTCGCGCTCCTGCTCTCCCCCAGGGAGCCGCGGGAGAAGTGACGCGACCGCTTCACAGCGGGATGCGACAGGAAGCGGCATGATGCGACAGAAACAAACGGAATCGGCATAACATGACATACCGAACAAGAGAGGTAGGTCACTGATGCCGAATCCGGACACCCCATCGCGCACGGACTACGCCGCGGCGGTGGAGAGTCTGGCCGACCGTGTCCTCGGTGCCCTGCGGGGCGCCGGGGATCCGGCGGTGGTGGCCTCCCAGGTGGACGAAGCCCCCGACCCCAAGGTCGCACTGGCGGCCGTACGGGTGCTGGGACCCGACGTGTTCGCCCCCGCGCTGCTGGCCGGAGCGCCCTTCGGGCCCGGCGACGCCCGGGCGGTGGCCGAGTCCCTGCGAATCTTTCCGCCCGCTCCGAACGCCACGCCCGAGGCCGCGTGGCGCGACTGGACGACCGTGCGGCTCCTCGCGCGGTACGGCGGTGGCTCCCCCGGCGAAACCCTCAACGACACCCCCACCGACACTCCCGAGGACACCCTGGGCGTACGCGAGCCGGCGCCCCCCGGCGGCGCCGGCTCCTCCTGGCGCGAGCTGTCCCTGAGCATGGCGCAGCTCTCCCCTCTCGCCCTGCCGAACGTCGACGGCCCCGTCCACGGGACCGCCCTGGACCGGCTGTGCGATCTGAGCCGGGGCGCCGCCCGCGCGATGCTCCGCCGCGACTACCCCACCGCGGCCCGCCTGGCGCGCTGGCTCGCCTGCGCGCTGCACCGCGGCGCACGCCCGGACCTCGACACGGCCGCCCTGGTGCGGCACCTCGAACTGCACTGCGGGGGAGGCGGGCGCACCGCGCTGGACACCGCCGTCGCCCGCGGCCTGCTGGACCGTACGCAGCCGCAGAGGCCGGGAGGACCGACCGCATGAGCACGCCCCGCACCACCGCCGAGGCCCCCGCCCCCGTGGGGCGGTCGGCGCACCGGGTGGCCACCCGCGCCCTCGGCTGGCTGCGCCGCCACTGCGAGCTGGGCACCCTGCCGCCCGGCACCACCTCGGACATGGCCGACCCCGACAGCATCTACAAGCCGCTGGGCGAGACGGCCCTGGCCGCCTCCCTGGTGCTGCGCGAGGGGCTGGCCTCCGCGAGCGAGGAGCGCACGGCCCGCGAACTGCTCGACTTCGCCTGGTGGGAGCTGCGCGGCGGCGACATGCTCTACGAGCGGCAGTTGCGCTACATGATGATGGTCGACCCGCTGGAGCTGTACGCGCACTTCGTCCGCGCCGGCTACCGCCACCGGCGTCTGGAGGCGCTGCTGGACCACCTCGGCGGCCTGGTCACGATGGACGCCGTCGAGCAGGTGCCCAACCGCCGCCTCGCCGTCGCCAACGCCGCCCGCCTGACGGGCCTGGCGCGCGAGACCGACTGGAAGCGGCTGACCGACGCCACCTGGCTCGGCAACACCCCCGAGCCGTGGGTGATCGACTGGATGACGGCCTACTGCGTGACGCACACCGTCTTCCACATCACCGACTGGGGCGCCCGCCCGGGTGACCTGCCGCCGCACCTGGAGGAGTACCTCCAGCTCTGGCTGCCGGTGTGGCTGGACATCTGGCGGGAGGTCCAGGAGTGGGACCTCGTCACCGAGCTGCTGATCGTCGGAAGCTGCCTGCGCGAGCCCTACGCCGATCCCGTGCTGTGGGAGGAGCTGGCCTCGGTGCAGCACGAGGACGGGCTGATGCCCCGGGACGGCAAGGAGGTCGAGGGGGACGCCGCCCAGCGCTTCCGGGACCACCACCACCCCACCGTCGTCGCGGCCGTCGCCGGCACCCTGGCGCTCTCCCGCGCCGCCCAGCGGTGAGGCCGGTGTCCTCCGACACGGCCTCCCGCCCCGGACCCGAGCGGGAACCCGGCCCCGACGCCTCCCCCGACACCGAAGCCGCCACCGAAGCCGTCACCGAAGCCGCCAC
>NZ_JAKMAY010000049.1:0-25590 GCF_022015835.1 Streptomyces sp. ICN903
GCTGTCCCGCACGGCCACACTCCCCGGCCCGTACGCCGCCTCCACGCACTCGGTCCCGCTGCCGCCGCTTGGAGGGTTCCTCAATCCAGTGATTCTTCCGTCTCAGGGTGTCGGCGGCCTGGCTCTGTCTGGCCGCCGACACCCTGAGACCTGTCAACTATGACTGTTCCCGCCTGGCCGACTACTCAGGATCGAAGTCGGCGAGCAGGGCTGTGACGCGTGCCGGTGCCTTGTCAAGCACGAACTCGTCAATGAAGACGACATCAGTAGCTCCGCTGCCGTCCGCTTCGGCAGCGGCCCGCACATCTCTGATCCGCTGCGGCTGCAGCGAGTCGTCAGCGGCCTCGAACGGGCTCTTGACCGCCACCCACAAGCGCTCCTCGAAGAGGACTGCTGGTCCAGTACCTCCGAGGTCTTCCACGAACCGGGCATCCTCGGCAGGAAAGTCTGACGCCCAGTTCCGCAGCAGCCCTGCGGCCTGTCTGACCAGCTGGCCCTGGTAGTTCTGCCCCGTCTCGAGGATGGTGAGGAGATCGGAGGCCAACCGCCAGTCGAGCAGGCTGTGGTACGCCATGTTCGTGTAGTCACGCAGGCACTCGTAGCACGAGCCCCGGCAATCGAGATTGTGCGTGCCGGATGAGAAGGCGGCCAGCATCTTCTTCGCAGTCGCCATGAGGTCGCGGAAAACATCGGGTTCGGCAAGGTGCGTGCAGTAGCCGGCACCGTTGTCCAGGGTGTCGGACAGGAACGCGAAGGTACGCGCCTCCCTTGTCGCTGAGACTGCTCCATGGATGCCGGCCGCGATCTCGTTGGGCTGGACCTGAAGGAGGGAACCCGCGGCAGTGCGCAGGAGCGCTGCCAGTGAATACCACGCGGCTCGCCTGCCCGAGCGGTCGTCCGGAAAGCCAGTGCTCTGCGGTACGGAAGCAAGGTTGAGGCGCAGCCCAGGCCCGGAGAACTCCCCAGCTTCGGGGCCAAGCAGGAACAAGTCGGTGTGCTGTGTGGCGCCGAGGGCGGTAGTGATGGTGGCCTCGTCCGCGGCGATGTCTGCAGCGAGCCATGGGGCCTGCTCAGCGGCCTCCTTCTCCAGATACGCCCCCGACCACCGTGAGGTTGGCTGAACTTTGGCGAACTCGAAGAGTCGACCACCGTTGTCGTTGACCGCGTAGCGCCGCCCCTTCCCCGCGTGGACAACCAGGCCCGGATCCGAGATCCGCAGTGGTGCGGCACTCTCAAGATCGGCTGCCGTACGAGGGGCCAGGGAACGGGCGCGCCAGGCGAAGTTACCGTCGAAGTCGCGGGCTCTGCCACCGCAGAAGAAGCCTGCTGGTTCCCGGAGTTCGATCTCGCGGTAAGAGCCGTCGGCGGCTCCGCACGCGCGGCAGGGCAGTGGCGTGCTGTCTTCCTGGGCCTGCGGTGCCTGCACATCATCGGCCAGGTGGCCGCAAGCCCGGCAGATGCCGACGAAGCGGGCGGTCCCGAGCGGTTCGTCAACAGTGCGCGGTGTCTTGCCCATCGGCTCGAAGGCGACCACTCCCGTGGCTGTGTGTACTTGCCCGTCCTTCACCGTTTCCGCGCCGGGTGCGAACTGAGAGACTGCGATGTCGAGCGACCGGTCGACGACACCGCCAGGCGGCCATGGGTACGAGTCGGTGGGGCGCCTTGTGTACAGGTACCGGGCAGACGTGGGGAACCCGAACATGGGGAGCAGGCCGGATTCAGCCAGTCTCTGGCTGAGTTCGTGATGGCCGTGACCATGTTGCGCGATCTTTGTGACCCGCTCCACGAGTTTCCCAGCGATCCAGGCCGCCGCATCCTCGGCGGGCCACGTGCTGCGCGTCCTTTGCGCAAGGGCCTCTGCGAGGCCCCTGATCTCCGCACCATGCGACGTAATCCAGGCGCCCACCGTATCGCGTACAGCAGGCCAGTCGGCACAGAGGCCAAACTGACCGTGAACGTTGCGGGTGGGGTCGAGATCGCTCTCGTCGCCCGTCTTCTTTTCTGCGGAATCGAAGGCTCGGCGCAGGACCTCGGCCGCCAGCACTCGCTGATAGATGTCCTTCATGTCCGTGGACAGGTAAGGCCTCGGGGTGGCGTCGTTGGTGATGCGCTGGGGGTCCTGGAAGTAGTGCTCATCGTGGCTGCGGCCTCGGCACACGGTCAGCGCGAGTGCGACTGGCGAGTCCCTGCGGCCCGCGCGGCCGACTCGCTGCTGGTAGTTGAACCGGGTTGGCGGCATGTTCGCCATCAGTACGGCCGAGAGCGGGCCGATATCGACGCCGGCTTCCATCGTTGTGGTGACGGAGAGGACATCGATGGTGTCCGGGAGGGGGTGCTCCTCGCCGTTGAGGAAAATGCGCTGGAAGCGTGCCTGGCGAGCCTGTGCATCGAGCCTGTCCGTCTGCCCGGTGAGCTCGGCGGTGTTGAGGCGGAAGTCACCCAGCCGCTCGCGAGCCATCCAGGTGTAGTAGTCGCTCTCGACGCCCTTGAACTCCTCCGATTGCTCCGGCAGAGGGCGGAAGCATTTGGTGCAGATCCCTACTCCGGGGTGGAGGTGCCGACGACTGCAGTGGCGGCAGGTCCATGACTTGTCGTGGCCGTGGCGCAGTGCAACGTGTTCAGGCTGGATGAGGTACTTGGCGACTGCCGGTCCCCAGATGCGCTCCACAGTGTTCTGGAGCCCGTCCGGCTCTTGACCCAGGTGATCAGCGGCACGGGCCCAGAAAACGCGGAGCTTCTTGGGCGGTTCATCGAGCTGACCACGCAGCCCCGCGAACCGGCGCATGTGACCGAGGACGCGCAGGCTGGCGCGGGCAAGCGCCGTGTCGGAGGCATGCTTGGCCTCCAGCGGATCCTGGTCTGTCACCAGCGTGAGCCAGCCCAGTCCCAGAGACTCGAAGTCCCGGCCGGCGCTGCCGAAAAGGCCGCCAAGCAGCTCGGTGCTGAGAGCCTCCCGGATGTCCTCGCGCAGCTGCTCTTGGCGCTCGCCCAGGTTGATGCCCGATTCTGGCTGCACCGTGGCCTTGTCACCGTCAGGCCAGCGGTATAGGGATGTCCACGAGGGCCGGGGTGCTCCCTTTTTGTAGGCCACACGCTGGAGGGATGGCTTCGGCCCTCCAGGATTGACCCCCTTCTGCACAAGGCGCTCTGCGACTTCAGCGGCGTGGCTGTCCAGGCTGGGGACGCGGCTGAGAAGGGCGTGGAGTTCCTGTTCCTCGGACGGGTCGGGAGGATCGGCAAGGCTCAGAGCAGACGAAGGCGCCTGGAGTCTCTCCCACTTGTCGTACGTCTCGGGATCGCGTGCCCGGAGCCGTCCGCGTGCAGCCCGGGCCGCTGCTTCGTCCACAGGGTCGTCCGGTTTCTGGCGGAAGAAGCCGGATACGGTGGCGAGGTCGGCTGCTGGGTCCCCCTGGTTACTGACTTCTTCCGCAAGCAGCAGGCGCAGCAGGTCCTGGTAGTGACGGAGTCCGAGACCGGCGGAGAGCTTCGCGGCGTCCTGCCGGCTGTCGGAGAAGATCACGGCCTGACGGTTCGGAAGGAGCGACAGGAGCGCAGTGGTCAGAACCTGGTTGATCTTCTCGAAACCAGTTCGCATGGATCGAACGGGAGTGCGCATACGGCGGCTGTCGGTCAGGCTCAGGTGCTCTTTACCGAGCCTCGGGGTCTCCCAGTCGTCACCGCACCTGGGGCACTGAGTCGGCGTTGCCGGCAGGTGTTCGGCTCGGAGGCGAGTTTTCCCCTTCTTCGAGCGCGGGGTGGTGACGTGGAAGGACCATCCGGTGTGATCCCGGTGGTTGCGCAGGATCCCTGTGCGAGGGTCGTACTTGCTGCGCTTGAACTCGAAGCTCGCGCTGAGCACACCCTTGTCGGAGGAAGAGCTCCAGGCCAGTTTGTTAACGGCCGGCTCGTCTTTCCGCGGCCAGTAGACAATGTAGTTGGCGGCATTAGGCCCCAGGGACGCAGCATCGGGGAGCGAGTCGAGGTCGGGAAGATCCGCGAGCAGCCCCGCCTCGAACCCGCCGCGTTCGGCTTTCTCAAAGGCTGATTTGGGGGCGTAGCCGCCGAGGAAGGTGTCTCCGCAGTTCTGGCAGTAGAGGAGTTCGAGAACGCGCGCAGTGCAACTGCACCGGGGAGTGGGCCGGGAGTAGAGCTTTCCGACAGTCCGCTCAGAACCCTCCGTGCGTGCGGCGTGGGGACAGCCGGAGTCTGAGCAGGCCCATACACCAGGGATGTTCCGGAAGAAGAGATGGCCGCGGAGCCTGGGAGCCTTCGGATCTGCGGTGCGCCGCAGCGCCGTGAGGACGCCGCGCAATGCTGCTTCCTGAACTGCAGGTTGGGCCCGAGGGAAGAGCCGGTCGGCGACCTGGTGATGGAAATCCGCAATGAGTCGATCGCCGTCCCGGAGCGCGTTGACGAATGCGTCGGATGCGCCGGTCTCCTCCAGCAACTTGTCGGCCTCGGCCGCCTCGGGAGCTTCTCCGAGTGCCGCGAACTGACCGGCGTGCGCTGAGATGTCCCTGCTCGTATGCGCTGGGAGTTCGAGCCTGCCGCCGAGGACCTCGAAGCGGTCTGCATCAACCCCGAAGAACTCCTGGAGGAAATCCAGGTCCCGGGGTGCTTCCAGTGATGCGGATGCCGCGAGAACACGGAACTTCTCCGGCTTGTCGGTCAGGCCCAGCCGGTGACGCAGGTTCCGCAGGAGGAACGCGATCTCCGTACCAGCGGTGCCTCGGTACATGTGGAGTTCATCGACGACCAGGGTGAAACGGGCGTCCGGGACCTCCTCCAGCCACCGCCGCGTCTTGTCGAAGATGCCTGACTCGCGCGAGCGCATCAGCATGACGTTGAGCATGCTGTAGTTCGTGATCATGATGTCCGGCGGTGCCTGGATCATGTCCCAGCGGCAGCGCATCTCCGCGCCGTCGAGCCTGGGAAGGAAGAATCTGCCGTCCCTGCCTGCCCTGTGTGCCTGGAGCGACCGTTCCTCAGTCGTTGCGAATTCCTTGCGCAGCGTCTTCACACCTGCGACCGAGCCGATGTCACCAGGCACCGGCGTTGCTCCTGTGTAGCGGCCGAAGTAGAAGCGGTGCCCTGGTCGGGACCGCTCCATCCACCCTCGTACCGCGTCGCTGTCCAGAGACTTGCGCAGGCGCATCATCTGGTCGTCAGCCAGGGCATTCATGGGGTAGAGGACCATGGCCCGGACGGCGGCGTGCCGACCGCTCTCTCCCGCCCGCTGTGGCTGGTATGCGCTGTCAGGGGATGTCCACCAACGGTTGGAAGGGAGCGAGGCCGCAGGCCAGGCCGCGGACTCACGCACCAGGTCGGCCAGGACGGGCAGCATGAAGGACTCCGTCTTACCGGAGCCGGTGCCCGCCGTTACGACTACGTCGCGGCCGTCGCGCACCGCCGAGACCAGGGCCTGGTGCTGGTGCTCGTACAGCGACGGAACGCCGTCCAGAAGACCAAGGCGCACCAGCTCGGCAAGTTCCGGGTGAGCATCGGCCTCGCGCACCGAGTCGGCGATGCCGCAGTTCACCGACACGTACCGAGGACGGACCTCAATGAGGGGGTTGCGCCAGGCCCCGCCGTCGATATCGAAGAGCTGCTGCCGCTCGTGTTCAAGATGCTCATCGGCAAGGCCGAACGGCGTGTTGTAGTAGCGGAACAGCGCATCCTTCAGATGCTCGAACGTCCCTAGGATGTCGGTTTCACGGCCGGTGCTGCCAGTCTGCACTTCTGCGGCGTCACTCATTGTTCTCCGTAAGGTGCTGGCCGAGTGACTCGGCGATCTTCTCAGCCACGTCTCTGGGGACGTTGTCGTACGCGAGGTTCTCTGCGAGCTCATTGATGCGTGGAGCGAGCCCGGAGCACAGGGAAGCCACGCGCCGGTGCAGGTCGGGTAGCGGATAACCCCAGTCGACGTGGAGGGTGCCGGTCGACTCGCATCCGGACTCCTTGTCGGGAAACCAGCGGAGTACGTCCGCATCCGGGCCCTGCTGCTGTCCCAGCACGGAGTAGACCCCCTCCTCATGGCTCGTTTCGTACCATGAGCCGTCATGCAGGACCTGGCACACGCGTTTGCCGTCGCTCTGCCTGATCCGGTACAGACCGTCCCCTTGAGGGCGTCGGCTCCACTGGTAGATGCGGCGGTCCGGGTCATAACGTTCCAGCGGCTTTCCGAACTCCGGTGTGGAAGCGCGTGCTTCGAGGCTGACTGGTGGGAGCAGCGCGGCACCCTGGAGAGCGAAGCAGGGCGTGTATGCGACGCCGAGTCCGTCTGCCCACTCCTTCAGTTCCGTCTCGTCGTCAAACTGGACAAATAGTGAGACAGGCAGTGGGATATCCCGTGCGGGACGGACGTTAGGTACCCGGAAGACCTCTACCAGCCCGTTCTGTATGGCCAGTTCCAGCCGTTTCTCGAAAGCAGCCGTCCTGCTGCCGGTCAGTACGGCGAGCCCCCGGGCCTGTGGCAGGCGGGTCAGTACAGGCGGGGCTGCGCACCAGCGCCTGTTGCGCCAGTCGATGTCCAGATAGGCGAGGGAGACGGCGTCACGCAGCCAGCGACCGGAGGCGCCGGGTTCGGCATCTGGGCAGCGGGCTCCTGCCAGCCACCATATTCCCTGCTTCACGTCGGGGAGCGCTCCTGTACCCAACTCGCTCATCCAGCGCAACAGCAGGTCACCGGGGTCGAGCATCACGCCCCCGCTTCCCAGCGATCTCGTTCGCTGCTACTACGTAGTCACGCCAGGCGGAGGTTCGCAGGCGGTCGGCTGCGCTGAGCACAGCGTAGGCCCAGGCGAAGTTGTTGGCTCCTGGTGCGGGCGCGGGGATATCCGATTCCCTGACAAGAGCCCGTACCGACCACCGCGCCGCTGTCCGGTAAACCAGCCAGATGTAACCGTCGGGTACTTCAATCTCGAGACAGGGGGCTCGGACGTCTTCTGGCAGGCCACGCTGCCGCATCCACGACGGCGCCGACTGCTGCCGTGCATTGAGCACACGACCGCTGGGATCTATCAGCACGGCCTCCAGTACGGCGGACCGCACCAGCTCGACACGCGGCAACGCGGACGCGCCCGGTATGCATGCGCCTCGGATCACTGGTTCTGCCGTGTCCGCCTCGGCAAGCCGCTTTGCTGCCGTACCGCCTGCACAGGGGTATCCGAACAAACCGGTACCGGGCGGGAGCCCCTCGTGCAACCCGTCGTGGAGCGTGAAGAGCTCATTGCTCTGCGGGGTGCCGACCCGGTGCTCGCCCTCGTCAAGAGGGACAAGCCAGAGCGGGAACGGGATGCGGGGGTCAGCGCGCAACTTCTCGGCACGGCCGTCGAGGATAACTTCCACCAGTCTGTCCGGAGGTTCCCCCTCGGGAAGCCGCAGATCTGGAGCACCGCCGCGGAGGTAGTGGCCCGCCACGCCCGCGCCGATTCGGTACTCGGGAGCAATACGGAGCCCTCCGGACAGCTCCGCACGCTGTCGAACCTGGGGCTCCAGAACATGCACGTGTGCTCCGCCGCGGTCCAGGGTCCGGGTAAGACCGGCACCACTGACAGCACGTACGCCTTTGAACAGCTTCCACCCCGCCACAGGGCCCGCTGCTTCTCGCACCGTGCGAGTGCCGAGCGCGTTGACCATGGTCCTCACCTCGTGGACAGCCGTGTCCGCAGCGAGGATCCAATGCTGCTCGCCGGGTTCGAAATACTCGGTACTCACCCAGTCCCCAAGATGGGGGTGCTTCCTCAGCAGTACGACCTCCTGCGGCACCCACTCCAGGACGAGGGTGTCGCCTTCGAGTCGGACTCCGTTCGCTAGTTGCTGCGGAGAAGGCTGCAGGGTCTCCAGACCGCCGTACACATCGCCGTACTCCTTGCGGAGCATGAACGCACGGCCGCCGGGCAGGCTTACCCGGGCTTCTGGCAGGCCGCTGATTGCTTCAGCCAGCCACTCAGCGCGGCTTCCCCGGTCAGTGATGACGAGACGGAGGCCGTGGGCCCGGCGCCTGTGTTCGCGCTCAGGCTCATGGAGAGTGCCGTCCCAGTCGTCGGCGAGCCGCCGAAGCAGGCTGGTGATCAGTGCCTCACCGGTTTCGGCCGCGTTTTCCATCTCGTCCAGCAGCCGGCGGGACAGGCCGCGGTCCCGGCCCGCCGTCCAAATGCGGAGCCGCCGCAGAAGCTCTCTTCCGGAGACTCGGTTCGGATTTTTGGGCCTGAGGCGGGTGGCCGCGAAGAACCGGGTGAGAATCTGCCGGTCCGCACTGCGGACCAGTGCCTGCGAGATTGGGAAGCCGATCTTCCAGTAAGGGCCACCCGTACTCACCGTGCTGATCCCGTGGAGGCCACCGGTCTGCTTAAGCCAGGAGTCGAGTTCCTCCCATATCTCCGCGACTTCCGAGAACGCGTGCTCCAGCTTGTTCGCGCGATAGCTGCCAGGCTGCTCGCCGAAGAGCTGAACCCATCGACCGTAGAAGTTGGTCTTCCGCATCCCGTCCGACGAGGCCATGCGGGTGGCAGCCAGCACGGACAGCGCCAAGACCGGGAGACTCGGCGGAGGCCCTTCGCTCCCATCGGCCGCCCAGGCCCCACATGCCAACTGGATGTGCTGGAACAACGGCATCTCTGGGGCAGCCCAGTTGAGTTCTCCAGCTACAGCTTGTGCAAGGCTGTCCTCGATGCCATTGAGAGTGGCGAGTTCCCGTTCGATCTCATCGTCCACGTACAGCACCGTGCTGCGCAGCGCGTGTGCCTCACCAAAGAACTCTGCGGAGAGCACTTCGTGCCAGTGCTCATACGCCGCTCTCATCGGACTTCCCCCTGACTCAACGGCCATATACAGGGACGGAAGCCTGATGGAGATGGTTGCTTGTCGTGCTGTCGCTCTATGAGAGGCTGCGGGTGCCCTCGGCGGCTGGGCTGCTGGAACACCGCAAGCGGGATGCCCGCCATCATGTAAGCGAGTAGTGCCAGGGCCTGGTCGGAGTTACCGGGGAGGTGCACCGTGCCGGGGCCGGCCCCAGCAGTAGTGGCTCCGAAGCCGTATTCCTGGCTGCCTAGAACTCCGGCATCCCCAGTGGCTGGAGGCAGGTGCGTGCTCCCAGCGCCCGGGAAGCTGTGCTGCCAGTCGGCAAAGGGAGAAATGTGGGAGGGCATACGCAAGCGGTTCCTAGACACACAGGTTGGGCCTGCGTGGGGGAACAGTGGCCCATGGGTTCTACTGACCCTGAGAGTGTACGCAGATGCCGTTCGTGAGCACACCCCCTTGAGTGAATTTCAGTTGACTCTGATCACAGCCATCTCTAGTGGGGGTCGTCCTTCACCCGCCTTACGAACGCGTCCCAGGCAGGGGGAGAGAGCAGCAGCACAGCCCCGTCACGCTCCTTGCTGTCCCGCACGGCCACACTCCCCGGCCCGTACCGCCTCCACGCACTCGGTCCCGCTGCCGCCGCTGTAGGAGGACTTGAACCAGTGGGTGCGTACGGGTTCCTCAAAGCGACTTGAGTGAGAAGAGGACATCACAGTTCCTTGAGTAGCTTGCCGACGGGGGCGGTCGAGGTGGCTCGGGGCTCTGCCTGATCAGAGATCGGTCACCGAAATGATTGCGTCATCGTGCCGGGAATCCTTGGCCTGGAAGCGGACGAGTCGGCGAGAGGAGTCGATCGCTGTCTTCGGCGGAATCAGGGTGAACGCCATCACCACCTTCGCGGGGTCAGCCTTGCCACGTGAAACAGCGGCCTTGATGTCAGCATCGCTCTTGCCCTCAACGACCGGGTAAAGCAGTGCGACACCGGTGTTAGGGCCTACCGACGGGTTCCCGGCAGGGGCGGACGGTGAGGCGACAGCCGCGTCAATGAGCCGCTGGGCAGCAAGCTGGTGTTCCACGCTCGCGATACGCCCGAAGGACGGCTTTCCGGTCTGCCTGCTGCGGCGTACAAGCGAGAGCGGGACAGAGCCCATTACAGACGCCTCGACCCGGCTTCCCTGGGCGAGCTGCGGGGAGATCAGCAGCCAGTCATCGACCGTGGCCAGACGGCCGTCAAGCTGAACCAGATACCGCAGGTGCGGCTGGAAGATACCCTCGCGCTCCCACTCAAGCGCACTGAGTACAGCGAGCAGCTCCGAGTGGCTGACACGTGTGGTGAGGGCGGAGAAGGTACGGCTCAGACCGGTGTCCCCGTTCGGTGGGTTCGTGAAGGTGACCGGCTCGTAGGAGAAGCTGCTGAGCAGGGGGCTCCATCGCTCGGTGTTGCGCCGGAGAGCGGCCGAGTCCTGCGGATAGGCCGCGGGCTCGATCGGCCTGCCGGGCGAACGGACCTCGACGAGCTCGGCGTTGAACATCTTGTTGCGAGCCGATGGCTTGATCCACGACAGGTGCTGAGCGACCAGTGGTGGGACCTGTGCCGGGGTGACCTGTGGTTTGCCGTCAACGAGTTCGGCGTACCGGGTGAGCTGCTGGCGGAACAGCTCCTCATCCCGGCAGATGGCTTCGAAGGCCTCGTAGAGATCGGCAGTCGAAGTCTTGGTCAGAGATTCCTCACGGCCTATGTAGAGGCGTACGAGATCGCGGTAGCCGGGACGGAACCCGAACCAGCGGCCCATCTGCATGAGCGTGTCCGCCTGGCGGGTCGTGCGGCGGTAGTAGGTGATGGTCAGGCCCTCGATGGTGAAGCCGCGGGAGAGCTTGGTGCCGCCTACGAGGATCTTCCAGACGTTTGGGGTGCGGTCGAAGTCGAGGTTGAGCTGTTCGAAGTAACGGTCCGAGTTGCCGTTGACGATCACGACCGCATTGCCACCCGAACCGATGCGCTTTCTCGCCTCACTGACGTACGGGCGGAGTTCGTCGTATGACTCCGGGGAGGGAAGATCGGCCGCCTGAGCCGCGGAGACCGGGGCGAAGTCGTCCTTCCACAGTTTGGCGAGACGGGCGTGGCCTTCCGTGGACATGTAGCCGGCCTGGTGCCACATCGTGTTGATACGCAGAGCGAGGTCGGCATGGTCGTCCACACGCACGGACTCGTGAACGAGCATGGTGTGGTGACGGAACGGCCCGGAGGCCACACCGTGGCTGGCGCGGAAGAGTTTCAGCGCACCAGTGAGGACGAAACTGTCCATGGCCTCCTGGAGGCGGTCATCGACGTCACCGTAGACGCCCCGCACATGTGCCTTCTCCTGGGAGTTCGCGACCGTCCGTTCAGAGGGGGGCAGCGAGGAGTCGAGGTCGTGGAAGTCCTGGACGCCCATGTAGCCCTCAGGACGGGGCAGGGAGATGAGGAAGTCGCTGGGGAAGATGTCCTGGGCGTCGCCTGGGTCAACGAAGACGTTCGCGAACGGCGTGGCCGTGTAGCCGATGTACTGGGCACGCGGCAGCAGTCCCAGAAGCTGTGAGATCAGGCTGTTGATGGCTGTGCGCTCGGTGGAGCCCTGGGACCACTTCTTGGGGTCAGAGGTGTTGACCGAAGCCTGGTCGGACTCGTCGTCGATGATCAGCGCAGGAAGCTCGCCGAGGATGCCGTGAACCTGCTTGAGATCCTTGACCAGCTTCGTCAGGACACTCTTGTTCTTCTTGACGACCATCACCCGGGCCGCCGCGTGGTGCAGGTTGGCCGGGTCGTACAGCGGCAGTGCCGGTTCCCGCTTCTCGAACTCCAGGGCCCGGATTCCCTGGGCGAGGCCCACGTAGTCCTTGTCTCGCGTCGTCAGGCGGTCGATGTCGAAGGCCTGCTGTGTGGAGGGGCGTCCGCCGTGCTGTACGAACTTCGGCCAGTCGTCATCGTCGCCCACGTAATCGATACCGACGAGTGAGTCGATGTCACTGGGGTCAGCATCGCGCAGGATGTTCTCCTGGCCGATCAGTTCCATGTCGAGCCGGCGCTGTGTCTGGGCACGCAGCAGGTTGAGCGTGCCGCCGAGGACGATGACCAGGCGGTAGCCCGCGTCGACCGCCTTCGCTATGACACCGGTGAAGTTAGCGGTCTTGCCGGACTGCACATACCCGACGACCAAGCCCTTCGCCTGCCGCACGGCCTTCTGCTCAGGGTCGCCGAGCCGTTCGACCACCGCCTTGCTTGCCTCGTCCAGGCTTGCGATCGCTGCCTCGGACCACCCCTTCTCACGAAGCTTGTTCTCGTATGCACGCCAGTAGAAAGAACGGGCTGCGGCGCGCTCGGGGGTGTACCAGGGGACGTGTTCGCGCGCGATGACGGTGGCGCCTGCGGCGTGGGCGACAGGGACCACAGTGTCGAGAACCTTGCGCAGGTCGTCACCGAAACGGAGACGGTCATAGACCGCGGCACGGCGTTCGTCTGTACGGGGCCCGGTTTCCGGCGCCCACCGTGGCTCGCTTGCGAAGTCCCAGGTCGTCAGGGCCCGGGCCCAGAGCGCGACAAGCGGCCCGCCACGGGGTGCCTCATCAGTGAGGCGTACGCGGAGAGTCTCCTCGCTGAGGTCGGCGCCGGGGAAGTCCTCGTCGGCGATGCTCTCAGCGAGCCTCTGAAACTGGCGAGGGTTGGCACCCATGCCGTTCAGGACATCGGTGTGGATCTCCAGGAGCACATCTGGCATGGCGGTCTCCTTCTGAAGTGGGCGGCGAGGTCAGGAGGCGAGGCGGTTACGGCGTTCGCGCTGAGCGTGCACCGCGGCGAGAAGGATGCTGTTCCAGTACTCGATACGGTCGGCCCTCTTCCTCTCCCAGCGGCCAAGCCCGAAGCAGTCCTGGAGAAGCAGGTACAGGAGGGTCTTGGTCACCGGAGCGTCATTGGCGCCGCCACGCCGTCCGTCGTTGAAGTCCTCCCTGAAGTCCCTGTTCAGAAGGATGACGTAATTATCACGGTCAAGGTCGAAGAATCGGTCATCGGGGAGCGGCACCCAGTCGATGCGGACAGGGTCGTCATCCTTGAGCGGCAGCTCTTCGCGTACGGCCCTTTTGACCTTGGGGTCGAACCCCTTGCCCGGCTCGTTGACGGCGGCCCTTTCGATGACCGAGCGCGAAGCCCCTTCCCGGTACGCGGTCTCCGCGTCAGCAAGGTACGTGCGGAACATGGTGCCGGATTCGTCGGTCGCCTTCTCCACGCCGAGAGTGAAGGCGGGTGTGACCTCGACCCCGTCCTTCTTGACGGTGAGGCTGAACACCTCATTCGGGGTGCTGGGCAGGTCCACGGCTATGCGGGCGAGCACCAGGTGCCCTTCGGGGCTGCGCAGATTGCTCCAGCCGCCAGCCTGCACGAGCCGGTCATTGCGGTAGAAGTAGAACCCCTGGCGGTCCTGGATGGAGCCGATCTGGCGGAAGCCGGCGAGGTTCGACTTGGCAGGCCAGATATGAGCCTCCAGCGTGACCTGACCCACGCCCTCTACCGGAGCGGTGAACTTCTTCGGGTACCCCGCCTTACCGGGAACCTTGTAACCGAACGGGTCCAGAGGGTCCACGCTGTTGTGGTCCACCTCCTCTCCCGTGGATACGTCCCAGACAGCGATGTCCAGCTTGAGCCCGTTACTGAGGAAACGGTGCAGGTAGAGACCGAGATGTATGCCGAGCTGCGCGATGGCCTTCGACAGGAACTGTTCGCTCTGTCCGGGAGCGACGGTCTCGAAGGCCCGTACATGGTCCCAGCGCACGATCGTCCCGTGCCATTCGATGAGGCCGTCGTAGGTGTCGATCTGCTGTTGCGCGAATCCCGGCTCGACCGTGTCACACCGGAAGCCGTCTTCGATGCTCTCCGCTGTCAGCTTGCGGCCGGCGGCCCGGCTGCGCTTGGTACGGCTGATGACCGTGAGTGACCGGGCCTGCGACAGAGAGGCTGCCTTGAGGCCAGTCCCGTACATGCCGAGCGCCTGTCCGTCATAGTCGCGGCGGCGGCCGACGGTCATGGCTTGGTCGAGCTCCGCGTCGTTCATGCCATGGCCGTTGTCGAGGACAAGCAGCGACAGGATGCGGTCGGAGTCGCGGAGGAAGTGCACCACGACGGAATCGGCCCCAGCGTCAATCGAGTTGTCGATGAGGTCGGCAACGGCGGCTTCGAAGCCGTATCCCTGGTTGGTCAGAGCTCTGGCATATCCGGCATCCGGAGGCAGGTGTGTGCTTCCGCTGGTCGGGACGTCGTACTGCCAGCTGGCGGGGAGGGAGACGGAGGGCGGCATACGCAAGCGGTTCCTTGACACACAGGTTGGGCCTGAGTGGGGGAACAGCGGCCCGTGGGTTCTACTGGCCCTGAGAGTGTACGTGGGCGTCAGCCGTGAGCGCATCCCCTTGCCTGATATCTAGTTGACTCTGATCACAAGTGGCTCTGGTGAAGTGGTCCTTCACTCGCCTCACGAACGCGTCCCAGGCAGGGGGAGAGAGCAGCAGTGCAGCCCCGTCACGCTCCTTGCTGTCCCGCACGGCCGTGCCTTCCGGAATGAGTGCCACCTCCACGCACTCGGTCGCTCCCGCGCCGCTGTACGAGGACTTGAACCAGGCGTTGTCCGGGACACCTGGTATCGCTGGGCGCATCACATCTCCTTACGGACGCTGTTGATCAGGTCGGCCGAGGCTGTCATGTCCAGGGCCTGAGCGCGAAGGTAGTCGAACGCGAGCCGGTACCGGTCCAGCTCGTCCTCTTTCTCCAGGAAGATCGACCCCACGTGGATGTCCACGTACACCACGTCCAGCGAGGGTTCGGCGCCGCCGATGATGACGAAGCTGCCCAGTGCGGCGGAGTGCGCCCCCTTGGAGAAGGGCAGGACCTGAAGCGTGATGCTGGGCGAGCCGCCGGCCTCCAGGAGGTGTCCGAGCTGCTCGCGCATCACGTCCGGTGACCCCACGACACGGCGAATGACGGATTCGTCAAGCACGGCCCAGATGTGAGGTGGCTTCTTCCGGGTGAGGACCTCCTGCCGCTTCATGCGGAGATCCACGAGCCGCTCGATCTCCTCGGGAGTGAAGCGCATCTCGGACGCGTGCTGCACCGCTTCGGTGTAGCGGCGGGTCTGAAGGAGGCCGGGAACGTACAGGCAGGCGAAGTGGTCCTCGCGCACCGCCTCGTCCTCAAGGGTGAGCAGCAGGTTCATGGTTTCCGGAAGCTTGTCCGCGATGGGCGCCCACCACCCTTGCTGGTGAGCGTCCTTGGCGAGTCTGACGGTGGCCTCACGCTCAGCGTCACTCGCCCCGTAGTGGCGGCAGAGGGCATCCACGACAAGCCAGCGCACGGGCCCTTCCTGTGTCTCGTAGCGGCTGACGGTCGCTTTCGACACCCCGACGAGACGGCCTGCCTCCTCGAGAGTCATCCCCGAACGGGCGCGGAGCTTCCGCATCATCGCGCCGAGCTGACGGCGTCGTGTGGTGACCCTTGGCGGCATGACGGCAACCCTCCTGCTCTGCGGACTCCTGCCCGCATGTGGCCAACCAGGCTAGAAGTGAGCCAAGTTGATCTTCTGGTGATTCACTCGATCGATTCTCGTGAGAAGTTACATGGAGAGATGTCTCATGCCACAATCGCAGTCAGGCGATCACCCGGCGAAGCCGCACGGAGCGGCAGGTGCAGCGTCGGTGTGGCGCGAAGGGAGTGCGATCCATGGACGGCTACGGCATCACGGAACCCCGGCTGCGCTCAGTGCTGCCTTTCAGGGCGGCTCCGGATGAGCTGAGCGGGCTGCGGCTGACCGTCAGGGAACAGCTGAATCTCTGGGGGCTGGCCGATCTGGTGGACGACGTGGAAGTGGTCGCGGGAGAACTCGCGGCCAATGTCGTCAGGCATGTAGGACAGGACAGCGCTGCAACCCTCGTCCTGGCGGTGGGTGATGGCCGGCTGCGGCTCGAAGCTCACGACGGTTCCCATGCGGTTCCCGCGATCAGGCAGCCCGGTGACTACGACGAGAACGGCCGCGGACTGCGTCTGCTCGCCGCGCTGGCCGCCGACTGGGGAACGATGCTCACGGCCTCCGGCAAGGCGGTCTGGTGTGAGTTTTCCCTGGGAGTGAAGGAGGAGTACCAGCGCCTCCGGCGAGCCGCAAGCACTCTGGAGGTCTACGGCCGCATCTCTGGACGGCTGGCACCGACCAGCTCGCGCAGCCTCGCCGTTCTTGAAGGGGCGGCTACAGGGCTCATCGCCGACCTTCTCTACTGGATGGCGAAGCAAGGGCGGGACCCGGATGACTTCCTCGACCGGGCACAGATGCGCTACGAGGCGGAGTCGGGCGCCGCATGACCTCAGCATGCGCACAAGCCCGCACTGCCAATCGTGCCAGGTGTGCGACATGATGCGGCGGAGCGGCGTGTACGCAAAGGGCTGGTTACGGTGACCCTCTCCAGGGCGGCCATCACAGGAGCAATATCGTATGAACGTTCACAGGGCTGTGCTGGATGACCGCGACTCCAGAGAATGCTGGACACTTACGGAGCCGCGTTGTCAGTGGGGCATGTAACCCTCTGTGACGGCGGATGTCAGAGAGTATCCGTCAGGCACGCCTGGAAGGAGGGCACATGAGCCGTACTGAATCCACGTTCTCCTCAGTGGAGATCTGCGCGGGTGCGGGGGGGCAAGCTCTCGGACTGCATAATGCTGGGTTTCGGCACCTGGCACTGGTTGAGATCGACAACAACGCTTGCAACACCCTTAGGCACAATGTCAGAGGAAAGCCTGGCTGGGAAGGCTGCAAGATCCTTCAGGAAGACCTCACTCAGCTGAAGCCCGAGGTGCTGGCTGAGAAGTCGGGCCTTGGGGATGAGCCTCTTGACCTCTTCGCAGGTGGTGTTCCCTGCCCTCCATTCTCGGCGGCCGGCAGGCAGCTAGGCAGGGACGATGAGCGAGATCTCTTTCCCAAAGCACTTGAGTTGGTGCGGTTCCTTCAGCCCAGGGCCGTAATGATTGAGAATGTGCGCGGGCTGGTGGAACCAGCGGAGAAGTTCAGAGATTACCGGGAAGAGATTATCCAGCAGCTGGTAGGCATGGGTTATGTCTACCTCGGCTGGAGGGTTCTGGAGGCACGCGACTACGGAGTTCCTCAGCTGAGGCCCAGGGCGATCTTGGTTGCGATGCAGAAGGAGTACGCCGGCCATTTTCAGTGGCCGAACCCAGAAAGCATTCCGGTAGTCACGGTTGCCAAGGCACTCGCGCCCACGATGCGCAAGAGGTTCGGTAGCTCCCCGGAAGGAAAGGCCGCTTATAAAAGGTGGTATGAGAAAGCCAAGGCTGGTGTGGCACCTACCCTGGTAGGCGGATCGAAGAAGCATGGCGGCGCGGATCTTGGTCCTACTCGGGCTAAGAAGGCATGGCGCAAGCTTGGCATCGACGCTATGGGGGTTGCCAACGAGCCGGAGGAGATGAAGGACCCCGTGCGCGACCTGTATAGCGTGGACCGCGAAGGTATCCCGATTGGGCCGAAGCTCACCGTAACCCAGGCAGCGGTCATTCAGGGATTTCCCACATCTTGGAAGTTCACGGGCCGTAAGACTGCGGCTTACCGGCAAGTGGGCAACGCTTTTCCTCCTCCCGTTGCGCAGGCCGTCGGTACGCAGATTATTGCGGCACTTGAGGCCGGAACGAAAGAGCCATGCCGTGACGTGGCAGAGGTGGACGAGGTGCAGAACGCGCGGCTATTCGAGCTCTCCCGTCCTGCTGTTCCGCTCGGTCCGGAGCCTGTTGACCGTAGCAGCGATCTTGAGCGCGCAATCGTTGGGTGACTCGTGTTCCCAGAACCGCAGTATAGTCCAGCCAGCCTCTGCGAGCCGCTGATCGGTGTCCCGGTCCCGGGCTACATTTCCGGCCACCTTGCCTGACCAGTATCCGGGATTGGTCCTTGGGGGCACGTAGTGCTCCGGACAACCGTGCCAGTAGCACCCATCGATAAATACCGCGACCTTCGCCGGACGGAAGACCATGTCAGCCGTCCGGCGAAGGTCCCTGATCGGCCGCGCTGCCACGCGGTAACGAAGCCCCTGAGCATGCACAAGCCGCCGGATAGTCTGCTCCGGCTTCGTGTCCCGGCTCCGGATCGCCTGCATGTTCCGCCGCCGCGCGGCTGACGAGGCCCACGAGCCCTCTGGTGGTTCCCACGGGGCGCTTTCGGCCTCCGAACTCCGCCCTTCAAGCACTGTCAATCCCCGCCCTTCTGCTGCGCCCCGACTGGGAATCTTTCCTTTAAAAACGCTTCTGGCTATCTTTCTATTCCCGTCAGACGCGGGAATTTTCCAGGTGAGAGAGGAGAGCGCGCACGTCCGCTGCGTCCAATCCGGCAGAACTGAGATCCTCTTCCTGGAGATCACCCAGTTGCTGCACAGATGGATCGTCCAGAATGCGCCCCATGAACTCAAGTTTTGCTTCCAGGCGCATGGCTACAATCTCATCAACGGTGCCTCGCGCTGCCAGGACTGTAACTCGTGTCTCGCTTTCAGGGTCCAGGCCCAGACGGTGAATACGGTCAAGGCTCTGCAAGAAGCGTCCTGCCATAAAGTCGCGGTCTATGTAGAGAGCATCGTGACAGACCTGATGGAGGCTTATTCCTTCACCAAGGGTCGCTGGGTTAGAGATAAGAACCATGCAGTCCTGGTCTTCCCGAAACCTCCTGATCTGTTCTTCCCGGTCTTCTGTACCACCGTGGACAGTTGCTGGGTTGTGGGGAGCGAGAAGCTGCTCCAAGGTAGTGAGGCTGCGGACGAATGTCGTCCAGACAAGGGTCTTTCTGCCAGCGTTAGCATTCCTCGCTACGATCCTCACTGCTTCCTCGTATTTAGGAGACAGCTCATGGCGTGGCAGGTTCCTCAGCAGCGTGTGGAGCGAGTCGTCCGCCGATGCTTCGAGTGGCGGTACCTGATACGACAGCGGTTCATGCCGAGTTGTGCCTTCGGCGAGCAGCGCGGGGCTCGTCGCAGCCATCAGCATCCGGAGCATCGCCTTCCCTAGCGATTCGAGATCCCCAGAGCGAGCTGAGGGAGATCCCTTCAAAGCCTCGTAGATCTCGCGGTGCAGGGGGGGCAAATCCACGTAGCGGATTTTTGGTTCGAACGGGGGGAGACCAAGTTCCTTCTTGGTGGTGCGGGTGAACAGGGGACGGAGTACTGAGCTCGCGTACGCCAGGTCGCCTCCGCCCACCGCGTCGGCGACAACCCTCTTGCCGTGGCCTGGCCATACGAAGGACAAGAGACTCTCCAGGTCGCGGGCGCCATTCGGGGCCGGTGTGCCTGTGAGGATCAGGCGTCTTTGTGCCAGGGGGCCGAGGGTCAGACAGGCTGAGCCGTACGCGCCACGAGCACCAAGTTTCATCCGGTGCGCCTCATCAAGGACAAGCATCGCAGGTGAGGAGCGGAGCCACGAGGCCAGTCTCGCGACTGACCTGCCGAGCCTCTCATAGTTCACCAGCAGGATCTCCGATCCCGGGTCTGGGGCCGTTGTCATAACACTGCTGCGAAGAGGTTTCTTGAAAGAGACGGAACTTTCGTACTGCCAGGCCTCATATGCGGACTTCGGGCACACAACAAGAAGACGCTGGACCTCACCGCGCTCTCTCATCGCGGCGAAGACAGCTAGAGCCACACGAGTCTTGCCGGCGCCCGGCACGCTGAAGTTGGCACCGTGGCGGAGCGCCAGCAAACGACTGATATCACGCCGCTGGAAGTCAGTTAGATCTGCTGCCCAGCCAGGCCCTAGCTGTATGTCAAGGCTCTCGGTGGAGGCGGCTTCTCTGATATCGGGTCCAGAGTCTCTGAGGCTGCGCTCTGCGGTTGCAGCGTCATCAAGGACGCTGTTCACGAGACTAGCAAGTTCCTCCTCCCAAATGACTCCGTCGTGAGCCCAGCTACCGAGTTCACTGATCCCAACCAGGAAGTCATCCAAGTCGATCTCTGCGCTCATAGGGCCGCGCTGGCTGCCCGCAGCGATGCGGGCAGCCAGATGCGCAAAGTCGCTCTGGAACTCAGCACGCGTACGCAGAACCACACGAGTCCGCGTCACATCAAGACTGATACGAAGCGATGGTTCTCCTGTATTCAGCACGCTCTTCACCGCTCTGAGGCCGTTGCGCCCTGAAGCCAGGAAAGGCCTTCACCGGGAAGTTGGATACTTTTCCCGGCTTCTAGGGCAAGACGCTTCATTACGCTGCGCAGGCTGAGTAGCGCGTCGTCGAATGATCCTTCGTCAAGGCTGCCGTTGCCCCGGGCCAGGACGAGGTCAGTGATGCACTGCTCAAGGTCCTTGCAAGCATCGTTCACGCGGTCCGGTGCGGCCTGCCGCTTCTTACGCAAGCGAAAATCTTTGCCAGCGAATTCGATTGCCTCGTCAAAGGATTCCTTCAGCTCTGTGAGAGTCTGTGAAGCCGCCGCCAGTTGAGCAGGCGTAGCCTTCTCGCCGGCTACATGCACCGCCTTGGCTTGCAGGAGCGAGTCGGTCAAAGCGCGAGCACTGGCAACTTGGGCACCGGCTGCTTGAACTGTCCTGTTTAGTCCAGGAATTGATACGGTGGAAGAAGCTGTAGAATCGGTGGGTTTGAATGGCTCGGGGATCCGCTGTTCGAGAAACCTGTCCTGAAAGTCAGGGCCAATGTACCGGACGTCTGTCTTGGCGAAATCGAGGACGATGGCAGCGAGGCGGGCCTCCTTGAGGAGATCTGCTTTCTCCTTGCTTCTGGAGTGCTCCTTAGAGTAGGCCCGGTAGAGCTCAAAGAGTCTTTCTTTGGCGTTCTCGAAGTCCATCAACCGGAGCGACAGGCTGCCGTTATTGCTGCGCTGGATAAGGTCCCTTAGCTGGTTCAGGATCCAGATGTCACGTTCACACGCGGGTGTTGTGGTGTGGAAGTTTCGGGCGATATCGGGAAGAGGGCGGCCAAGTGTCAGTTGCTCGTCCAGGGCGAGCAGATGGTTGATGTACGAATACTCGCGGCGGCGATCGGGGCGCAGTTGGAGGGAAAGCTCCACGGCGTGAATATCTGTCCAGGTGCATGAAGCCGGCAGGACTCCCACCCGGATACTGGTTACACCGAGTTCCTTCAACGCGGCGCGCCGCGTGTTTCCGTTGACGAGTATGCCTGTGCGAGTGATAAGGCCAGGTTCGTTCTGCTTATGGTCTCGCAGGCTGTCCATAAGTTCGTCAAACTTAGGATCACGCTTTGAAGGATCTGCCGGTGTAGCGGTCAGCAGGTAGTGCAAGTACTCCTGGCTTTCATCACTCCATGGGTCGCGCTCCAGAGCGAGATCCTTCGCCGGGTCGTGACTGCGTTGCGCACGGATCCGGTGCGTACCCGGATTGTAGAAAAGTTGGGCGACCGGCATGTCGATCACTTCTACATGCCGAGGCTTTCCTCGGAACTCTACCGTGAGTGTTTCCGGAACGCCCTGCCCTTCACGTACTTCCTCCAGTCGCTGCTCGACAAGTGCATTGTTTTCCTTTGAGATTGGTGGTGTACCGAAGTCGATCGACATCCAAGGTTCCTTTCTGATTCGTATATGGAGCTACGCACGGTGCGGGGAATGCGCTGTTCCCCGCACCGTAGAAGTGCACTTCACTATCAGGTGAGAGATTCCCTGACATGCTCCCGGGCTTCTGCCGGCAGGGACCGGTAGGCGGCCCAGATGTCCTCGATCTCGCTGAAGCTCCGGCTGTCTTGTTCGATCCAGGAAGAGAGGATCTTCCTTTCTATAGCCGGCAGCTTGTCGATGCGGGTCAGAATCTCCCCGAGGTCGGTTTTCAGCTTCCGGTTTCCGATACGGCAGCGGTTGCACTCAAGAACCAGCTGTGTCTCGGTCCTCCCGGTCGGCAGCCTGACGCTGCGGCGAGCGACATCGAGCTGGGACGTGACATCTGTGCCGGTGTATGTCTCGCCTGGGCCGATGCCGCACGAGCGGCACTTGTGGCCATCACGCATCATCACCTGATGACGTTGAGCGGCTGTGATCGTGGAGCCGACCTTGCGAGTTGCCTTGCCGGGTTCCCAGACGGGCACGCCCTGCTCGACGAAGCGCTGTTCGTGGGTGTCCAGCCCCACGTCCTCACGGTTGGTGTGAATCTTCCAGTCGAAGTCGCGCAGGTCCCTCATGCGGCGGTCGATCTGTGACACGTCCGGGAACGCCTCACGCAGCTGGTTCTTTGTGAAGGTGTTACCAAGCCCCACCTCCTGGACGAGCCACAGCGCGGCGCGCTTCATGGTGCCCAGCTTGTTGTCCCTCCAGGACGGCATGTCCATATGAACAGATCACCTCTTCGAGTGCAGGGCGCGCTGCGGCTCCCGGGAAGCCGTCCGCTGATGGCGGCATCGCTTGGGCACTAACCCAAAAGCATCAGGAACCTTGGTGTGAAGTGGTCTGCTGTCCTTCGTTGAAGACGGGACAGTCAGACCATAGGCTGCCTGTCCCCCGTCGGCTCACAATGAGTCAGAAGCACAGTGGGATTGGGAAGCTCGGGGGAGTGGAAGTTGCGCTCAGGGGGGCAAAGGTTGCCAAAGCGCGGGGAGTATGCGGACATATCGGAAATTCCGGGTCCGCAGCGTGTGCTCGCTGAAGTAGTCCGCGATCTGATCTCTGCCATGGGGAGTCCTTCGCTGAGGCAGGTCGAGATGACGTGCCACATCTCCAAATCTGTGCTCTCGGCGCTGGTCAACGGGAAGCAGAAGCGGCCAAGCAAGCACGTTCTGGAGATCTTGCATGCCCATGCGGCAGAACACACGGAGCAGCGTGACCTGCTGCCCTTGGAGGAGCTGGAGAAGCTGCGCCTAGAGGTGACGGGGTATTCGTCTCAGGCCCGGCGCCGTTGCGTGGCCTGCCCGGCGGCAGTTTCCGCTTCGCCCTCGTCAGGAGTGGAGCCGGCGAAGGAGCACGTTGAGAATGCCATGCAGCACCTGCGGACGACGGAAGCGCCAAGTGTGTTGCCGGTCCCCCAGCCACGGGGGGACCGGCAACACACTGAGACAGAAGCCGTCGCGTGGCCGGGCTTCCATGGTCTTGCGGCACACATTGAGGCAGGCCGTACTCATGACGCTGCGATCATCCTGCGATACGCCGGGCACACGGCTGCACCGCAAGAGACAGCAGCGGCAATGGTCTCGTGTGAGTCGAGTGGTCTTGAGGAAGCGGTCGGTGACCTCCTCAAGTACGCGGTGAGGCGTTCTGACCGGGACGTAATGAGCATCGCCAGCTCACTGCTGGAGCAGCACTGCTACGCCCTTGCCGGTGCTCTGCTTGACCTTGCGCTCAGTGCCTGACGCCTTCCCGTACCAGAAAGTGCGCGTACAACGACTTCATTCACTGCCGCCGGCCCCGTCAGGGGAGGCGGCGGAAGAGGAGGTCGCGGACGACGTGGCCCTTGTCCAGGCCCTGCTGCTCGAAGCGGGTCAGCGGCCGGAAGTCCGGGCGCGGCGCGAAACCGCCGTCCGCCTGCCTGTTCTCCAGGGCCGGGCAGTCGGTGAGGACCTGGAGCATCTGCTCGGCGTACGGCTCCCAGTCGGTGGCGCAGTGCAGCAGCCCGCCCGGCCGCAGCCGGGAGGCGGCCAGTTCCACGAACTCCGGCTGGATGATGCGGCGCTTGTGGTGGCGCTTCTTGGGCCACGGGTCCGGGAAGAAGACGCGGATCCCGGCGAGGGAGCCGGGGGCGAGCATCTCGCGCAGCAGGATGATCGCGTCGCCGTTGGCGACCCGGACGTTGGACAGCCCCTGCCGTTCGGCCTGCCCCAGCAGGTTGCCCTGGCCGGGGGTGTGGACGTCGGCGGCGAGGATGCCGGTGGCGGGGTCGTCGGCGGCCATCCGCACGGTGGCCTCGCCCATGCCGAAACCGATCTCCAGCACCACGGGCGAGCCGGGCGGAAGGGTGTCGAAGAGTTCGTCGAGGTCGAGGCGGCGGTCGCCGTCGATCTCCACGCCCCACTTCGGCCACAGCCGCAGCAGCGCGTCGCGCTGGGCGGCGGTGACGCGGCTGCGGCGCGGCTGGAAGCTGCGGATGCGGCGCTCGTGGCGGTCCCCGACGGGGTTGGCGGAGGGGCCGGTGCCGTCGGGGAACATGGCGCCGGGCGCGCCGGGCGCGCTCCGGCCCTCCCGGTCGGGGGCCGCGAGCGCTCCGCGCGCTCCGGGGTGCGTTCCGGGCGTCTCGGTTGCCTCCGCCGCTTCGGCGGGCTGGGAATTCTTCTCGGACACAGTGCGTACGAGTCTACGGCCGCCCGGCGCGGACCCCGGCGGCCGCGGGGCGGCCGGCCGCCGGGCCCCGGGCCCGGGCGTCAGCCCAGGCGGGCGAACCAGCGCGCGTTGTGGGCGATCGCCCGCCGGTAGGTGCCGGAGTGGTTGGCGTCACCGTGGTGCACCACCTCGGCGTACGCCCCGCGCCGGGCCAGGTCGCGCAGGCAGCTGCCGGTGTTGGCGATCGGCACGTCGCGGTCGCCGCCGGAGGTGTGCAGCCGCACCGGTACGCGCGGCGCCCACTCGCAGACGCCGTCGTTGAGCCGGATCACCTCCGCGAGCGTGCCGGAGGGGCGCTGGAGCCGCTCGTACCACTGGTCCGTCAGCAGCTCCTCCACAGTGCCGGGGAGCTGCCGGACGATCTCGTCGTCCGGGTGGTCGTTGTCGAAGAGCGCCTCGACGCGGTCGGCGTACGGCGCGCGGAAGACCTCGCGGGGGTCTTCGTAGAGCGGGTGGAGCCGGTTCTGGGCGACCAGGAAGTAGGTGAGGTAGAAGACGCCGGAGACGCCTCTGATCCGCCCGTCGAACAGCGCGGGCAGCTCCACGCCCTCGATGTCGTACGGCCCGGCCACCGGCGCCAGCGCCCGCAGCCGCAAGTGCCGGTCCGCGCCCCGCGCCAGCTCCCGGCCCAGGGCCATGGCGACCTGCCCGCCCTGGGAGAAGCCGGTGACGTACACCTCGCCGGTCAGCCGCCGGCCGTGGCCGCGCGCGGCGGTGCGGGCGGCGCGCAGCGCGTCCAGGGAGGCGGAGACGGAGGAGCGGGTGTCCACGTACGGGTGGGTGCCGGGGCCGGTGCCCAGGCCCAGGTAGTCCGGGGCGACGGCGGCCCGGCCGCCGGAGGCGTAGAGGGAGGCGCCCAGGACCGAGACGTTGTCGCCGGTGGAGGGGGCGTAGCCGCGGTAGGCGGTGGTGCCGTGCAGTTCGGAGACGGTGGCCAGGCGCTTCCCGCCGCCGTCCGGCAGGACGAGGAGGGCCGAGGCGGTGGTCGGCTCCCCGGCGCGGGTGACGGTGGCGTAGACGATGCGGTGGGCGGTGATCCCGTGGCGTACGGCGGAGGCGTCCACGCCGTCGGCGGTCAGGAACTCCTCCAGCCGGCCGGAGGTCAGCTCGAACAGGGGCGTGGTGGACAGCAGGGCGCCCCGGGCGTGCTGCGAGGCGTGCCGCGCCGTTCCCGCCGCGTCCGCCGCGTCCGCCGTTCCCGCCGTGCGCGTGTCGGCGCGTACGGCCGCCGACGCGGGCACGGCGGTCAGCGGGAGCAGGAGGGCGGCGGCCAGGGCCGCGGCCCCGCGCCGTGCGCGCCTGCCGGGGAGGGAAGAGGCGGTCCGGGTGTCGTTTTCCGTCATGCGGACGATCGTTCCGCGGGGTCCGGGGCTCCGGAATGCGGGCGCCCACCGGGCCCGGCCGGGGGAGAACCCCACCCCGGCCAGGGGGTGGGTGGGGGCTGACACCGTGTGGGATCGTGTGCCCCTCACG